>NZ_BAABIC010000018.1:0-132073 GCF_039542425.1 Pseudonocardia yuanmonensis | reverse complement strand
CCCGAACCCGGAAGCTAAGCCCTCCAGCGCCGATGGTACTGCACTCGCCAGGGTGTGGGAGAGTAGGTCGCCGCCGACATCAAACAACACGGAAAGCCCCGCAGCAGTCCTGCTGCGGGGCTTTCCCACGTTCTCGGGGCCTTCCGAGCGAAACGCCATTCCGAGCGAACGCACCGTCGCTCACGAGTGATGACCGAACGCGCCCACCAGGGATGAGCGAACGGCACTTTCGCTCACTAGGAATGAGCGAAAGTGCCGTTCACCATCTGCTCGTGAGGGGCGATGGTCGCTCGAGCGGTGATTGCCACTCACGGGCGGAGTGGAAGGAACACGCTCGCGGTCTCGGGGGGCGGCACCCCGGGGTGCGGGGGCTCGCCCCAGCGACCGGGCGGCGGTGCGTTGCCAGGCTCGGCGTCGAGACGCGCTCGAGGCGGGCGCGCACGTCGTCGGGGAGGAACATCGTGTCGATCTCGTCCGTCCGCGCCGGGCCCGCATGGGCCGGACCCGCCTGGGCCGAGCAGCCTCGGGCCGGGCAGCCCACCCTGCCGGTCGCGGCCGACCAGCCCACCGTGCCCCTGCGGATTCCCCCGGCCCGACGCGACTCGCGGGTGGTGGGGGTCGACGCGGCGCGCGGCATGGCACTGATCGGCATGATGGCCACCCACGTCTTCCCGGTGTTCGGTGCGGACGGCTCGCCGACCGCCGCCACCGTGATCGCGGCGGGTCGGGCTGTGTCGACCTTCGTGCTCGTCGCGGGCGTGGGCGTGGCGTTCCTGTCCGGCGGCCGCGGTGGCAAGCCGGCGGCGGCCGCAGGCCTCGTGGTCCGCGCGGTGCTGATCGGCCTGCTCGGGTTGGTGTTCGGGCTGCTCTCCCCGGCGAACGGGATCGACGGGATCCTGCCCTTCTACGGGGTGTTCTTCCTGCTCGCGGTGCCGCTGCTCTGGCTGGGTCCACGCGCGCTCACCGCGGTGACCGCCGTGGCCTTCCTCCTCGGACCGGTCGCCCTCGTGGCCACGGCCGGCCTGCCGCGGGCCACCACCGATCCCACGCTCGCCACACTGGTCCAGGACCCGGCAGGGCTGCTGCTCCAGCTGTTCGTGACGGGTGAGTACCCCGCCGTCGTCTACCTCGGTTACCTCGCGGCCGGGCTCGCGATCGGCAGGCTCGACCTGTCGTCGACGCGCGTGGGCTGGGCCCTCCTCGGTGGCGGGGTGGTGCTCGCCGCCGGGTCGCGGATCGTGTCGTGGGTCCTGCTGTACCCGCTGGGTGGGCTCGCCGAGGTGACCGCGGTGGCCGCGCGGGGCGACGTGCCGGCGGCGGAGATCGCACAGCGGCTGCTGTGGGAGGCCTACCCGTTGCCGACGTGGTGGTACCTCGCGCTGCCCACGCCGCACTCGCACTCGCCGGTCGACCTCGCCCACACCCTGGGCTGCGCGATGGCCCTGCTGGGCGCGCTCCTGCTGCTGACGCGGGTCGACGCGGTGCGCCGGCTGCTGTCCCCGCTGGCCGCGGCGGGCGAACTCTCGCTGACGCTCTACTGCGCGCACCTCGTGGTGCTGGCGAGCGGCATCCTGTCCGACGAGCCGGTGGTCCTGCTCCTGGCGATGGTCCTCGGGGCGCTCGCGGTGGCGGTGGCGTGGCGCCGGACCGTCGGCCGCGGTCCGCTCGAGACCCTCGTGTCGGTGCCCGCCACCGCCGCGCGGCGTGCCGTCGGCGGCCGCCGCACGGGAACGACCCGGACGACCCGGAAGGCGGACAGCCCCCGGCCCGACCGCGGACGGGCCATGGCGGTCGCGCTGGCGGTCGTGCTCCTGGGCCTGGGCTTCGTCCTCGCGCTCGATCCCGACGACGCGAGCGGGGCGGTCGCGGAGGACGTGGAGACGGTCACCGAGGCCGACGAGCAGGTCGAGCCTCCGGCCGTCGCGCCCCTGCCGCCGCGCGCGCCGGAGCAGGCCGAACCCCCTGCCGTCGAACCCCCCGCCGTCGAGCCCCCCGCCGCCGGGCCGGAGCCGCCGGGAGAGGCCGACGACGAGCAGCAGGACGAGCCGGAGGACCCGACCTCCTAGCGCGGTGCGGGAGGTCGGATCAGCGGCGGAAGAGGCGGATACCGGCGGTCCGGCGGAAGCGCGGGCAGTCGCAGGTCACGCACTCGGTACCGCGACGGTAGTGCTCGTGGGCCGTGGCGCCGTGGCCGCAGCGGCAGGCGGCGTCGACGACGCCGGCCACGCGGGCGGACGCCGGGACGGCCGGGGCCGGCAGGGAGACGTACGGAGCGGTGGGGCGGTCCGGGAGGATCGCGGTCATGCTGGCTTCTACCCCCGAGGAGAAGTCCGGTTCGATGTGTCCACGGGGCTCGTCGCGCGTCCGGCTCCGGACGTATCGCCCGGACGGCCGGTTTCATCACTGTTGACGAGGGCGCCCCGCGCTGCGCCTTCCGGACGGTCATCGTCACGTGTGCGGGGTGAGCGGGTCCGGCCGCCCGCGCTTGCAGCGGGCAGATTCCGGGCTCACGAGGGCGGCCGCGCGGTCGTGACGGGCTCGCGCGGCGAGGTCCTCGGCATCATCGACGTCACCACGGTCACGGACGTGATCGCCGGTGTCCGCGAGGAGCACGGGGTGGGGAGGCCGGATGACCGCCGTCGCCGAAGGCCTCCCGAGTACACCATCTCCGTCGTGCTCCGCGAGGAGACGTACCGCGAGCACCCCGAGATCGAGCAGGTCATGCAGCCGGTCGCGGAGGCGCTGGACAACGACGAGATGATCGAGCTCGGCAAGAAGGTCGACGTCGACGGCGAGGACCCGGGCATCGTCGCCCGGGACGGGATGATCTCCAAGGGCTTCATCGGCCCCGACACGTCCCGACCGCGCATGCTGCGGTCGTCACGCGGGGCAGACGGTGCCGTCGCGGGGCATCGAGCCCGCGACGAGCACCTGTTCCACCAGGGCGGTCACGCAGGCACTGCGCGGGTAGGCGCCCTGCCCGGCGCCCTGCCAGCCGACGAAGGAGCTGCGGCCGAGCAGCTGCGCGACCCGCCGCGAGCCGTCCTGGGGTGCGCGCGGGTCCGCCGCGGTGCCGAGCACGAGGACCGGCGGGGTGTCGGCGGGCAGGGTGGAGAGGGTCGGCGCGCCCGACGACGCCGGCCACGGCCCGCACGCCAGCAGCCGTTGCGCCGCCGCGGCCCCGAACAGCGGGTACTGCTTCGACCAGCGGTCGGCGAGCTGCGCGACCTCCGGCGGCGCAAGGCGGCGGGTGGTGTCGTTGCAGGCCGTGGCCAGCTCGTCGTCGAACGTCCCGCCGTCGCCGAGGACGGGGGCGAGGAAACCGATCAGCCCGGTGGGGTCGCCCGTGCCGGCCGCGGCCAGCCCGGCGGCCAGCGCGGGCCAGCGAGCGGGTTCGCGCAGGCCGGTGGTCAGGGCGGTGAGCGCGCCACCGGCGGTGAGCCGGTCGCCGTCGGCCGAGGCGAGCGGACGCACCCCCAGCCCGGTGACGACGCCGGCGACGGCCGCCCGCGGGTCCGCGCCGAGCGGGCAGCCGCCCCGCGCGATGCAGGCGGCGGCGAAGGCGTCCAACGCCGCCTCGGCCGCACCGGCCCGGGCCTCGCTCCGGTCCGGCTCGTCCGACACCAGGTCGACGGGGGAGTCGAGCACCACCCGGCCGACCGAGCGGGGATGGGCCGACGCCCACGCCGCGACCGCGCTGGCACCGTCGCCGAGCCCGACGACATCGAGCCGCTCGACGCGCAGGGCGGACCGGAGCCGTTCGAGGTCCGCGGCGGTGGAGGCGGTGCGGTAGGAGCTGATCGTGCTGTCGAGGAGCAGGTAGCAGTCCTGCACGACCGCCCGCGCCTCCTCGAGCAGCGGGCCGAGGTCGGTGTCGCCGCCGACGGGCGGGGTGTCGGTGATCGCCGCCCGCGACTCCGGCGGCGCGCAGTCGATGAGGTCGCTGCCGGTGCCGCGCCGGTCCAGCCCGACGAGCTGGTACTGCGCCAGCACGGGGTCGGACACCAGTGTCGCGAGCCGGGCTGCGGCGCGGGCCGAGCCACCGCCCGCGCTGTCGCCGACCACGACCAGCGCGGGCCGGCTGCGGGGTGCGTCGGCGGCGCCGACCCGCAGCACGCCGAGCCGGGTCGCCTCCGCGCCCGGCCGGGCCGGGTCGGTGTCGACGGCCAGCTCGCCGCAGCTCGCACTCAGGCCGCGCCCGGCCGGCACCGGGAAACCGGCCGCCGCCACCGCCTCGACGGTGTCCGCGGTGCAGTCGGCGTAGTCGATCAGCGGGTCCTGCTGCTGTGGGGCGGGCAGGGCGTCCGGATCGGCCGGGACGGCCGCGGTGCTCGGCGGCGGCCCCGTGGTGGAGTCGCCGCGCACCGCGACCGGCGGACGCTGCGAGGGCCCGACCGAGCAGGCGGCCAGCACCAGTACGCCCAGGAGCGCGATGATCACGACGCGTGCCCGGGCCCCCACGGTCCCAGTCTGCCCGCCCGTCGGTGAACCGGTCGTTAGTGGGCGGTCCAGCCACCGTCCTGGACCAGCGAGACCCCCGTGACGGAGGCCGAGGCCGGACCCCACAGCACGCTGGCGAACTCGGCGACCTCGTCCGGCTCGATCAGCCGCTTCACCGCGACGGGGGTCAGCATGATCTTCTCGACGACCTCGTCCTCGCCGATGCCGTGGGTGCGGGCCTGGTCGGCGATCTGCTTCTCCACCAGGGGCGTGCGCACGTAGGCGGGGTTGACGCAGTTGCTGGTCACCCCGTGCGCCGCACCCTCCAGCGCGGTGACCTTGGACAGCCCCTCGAGCCCGTGCTTGGCCGCCACGTAGGCGGACTTGTAGGGCGAGGCGCGCAGCCCGTGCGCGCTGGAGACGTTGACGATCCGGCCCCAGCCCTGCTGGTACATGTGCGGCAGCACGCGGCGGATCAGCCGGAACGGCGCCTCGAGCATGATCGTGAGGATCTGGTGGAACAGCTCGGGGTCGAAGTCCTCGAGGGGGGAGACGTGCTGCCGGCCGGCGTTGTTGACCAGGACGTCGACGTCGCCCGGCAGGGCGTCGACGGCGTCGAGGTCGGTCAGGTCGCAGGGCACGGCCTCGATCCCGTCGACCTCGGCGGCCAGCGCCTTGACGGCCTCGGCGGAGAGGTCGACGGCGTGGACCCGGGCCCCGTCCGCGGCGAGCCGGCGGGCGATCGCCGCCCCGATGCCGCTGGCGGCGCCCGTGACCAGGGCCGTGCGGCCGGAGAGGACGGGGTCGGTGTCGCGCGTCATACGGTCGAGGCTAACCAGCGGTCAGGCCACCCGGGGAGCGTGCGTGACGGAGTCGAGCTCCAACCGGACGGCGACCGGCAGGTGCGCGAGGCCCAGCGAGTCCCGGGCCTCCGCGACGACCTCGGTCTCCAGCCGCCGGCACACCTCGGCGACGTCCGCCTCGTCCGTGACCCACACGGTCAGCCGCAGCGCCGGGGTGCTCGAGGTGCCGACCATCCGCGCCCGGGCCCTGCCGACGCCGGGCAGCGCCGCCGCCCGGTCGGCCACGGCCTCGGCGATCGCCCCGGCCGTGACCAGCAGCGTGCTGTCCGGGTCCGCCTCGAGCAGCAGGTCGGGGCGGCGCTCGGGGCGCAGCGACCGGACGGCCCACCACAGCCCGAGCACCACGAGCACCACGCCTGCGGCGATCGCGACCCAGCGCCAGAGCTGCTGCTGCGCACGCAGGGCGTCGACGATCATCGGGTCCGGCAGCGGCCGGGCGGCGCGGCCGGCGCCGAACACGCCGAAGCCGAGCAGCGCCGCAAGGGTGCCCGCGGCCAGCAGCACGAGCCCGAGCACGGCGAGCCAGAAGCGGTCTGTGCCGGCGGACCGGGCGACGGCCCTGCGCGAGCCGCGCACGACCTTCCGCGGCGGGGCGGGGGTGTCCGGCGTGCCCGTCGGGGTGCTCATCGGGGCTCCTTCCGGCCGCGGGTGGACACGGCGACGCGCGGTCGCCGGGCGAGGGGCAGCTCGTCGAGCAGGGTGGCGACCCGGTCCCGGACGGTGTCGGTCAGCTCGCCGAACCCGCCCCCGGCGTCGGGCCAGCCCTCGGCCCGGACCACGACCTTGCGCGCGGAGGCGCTCACGGTCGCCGCCGCGACGTCGTCGGACTCCCGGACGGTGCGCCCGACCAGGCGGGCCAGCACCCGCGGCGAGGTCGCCACGGTCATCTCCGGGGTCGGGGCGGTGAGCGCGACGTCGTGCCGGCGGGCGAGCAGCGCGACCAGCAGGAGCAGCAGCCCGACGACGGCCACGCAGATCGCGACGACGATCACCGGCCGGTCCGCCCAGGTCAGCCCGGTCAACGCCGCCTGCCACGAGGGCCAGGGCACCACCAGCCCGTTCGTGCCGGGCCGGAGCCAGGCGGCGACGACCTCGATCACGAGGATCACGCCGACCGCGGCCAGGGCCAGGCCCAGCAGCGGGGACAGCGTGCGGAGCAGCACGCGCACGGGTGGCCTCCCTATCGGATGCGGGGCTGCGCGGGCCCGGTGGCCTCGCGCAGACCGGAGACGGTGACGGCGAGCGAGCGGACGCGGTAGCCGGCGATCCGCTCCAGCTCCTCGGCGATCTTGGTGCGCACCGCCGCGACGGTGTCCCGCACCGGAGCCGGGTACGCGCAGGTCAGCTCGAGCCGGACGTCGACGGCGTCGCCGCTCGCGCTGATCCGCGCCCGCGGCCCGGCGTCGCCGACCTCGACCCCGGCCAGCCGGCGTTCGCGGTGCAGCGTGCCCGGGACCAGGTCCGTCGCGTGCTCGACGAGCTTGCGGAGCACGGTGGGCGCGATGTCCAGGACGCCGCGCTCGTCGGCGTCGGGCGCCCAGCCGGGCAGCGCGACCTGGGCCGGGGCCCGGGTCGCGGGGGCCGGTGGCCGGCCGAGGGCGGGCCCGGCGGTCGGCGCCGGCGGCCGGACGGCCGGGGCGCTCACTTGTCGCGGGCCCGGCCGAGGACGCCGGACAGGTCGAGCTCGCCGTCGAGGAACCGGCCGACCGCGAGCCCGATCGCGCCGAGGACCAGCACGATGACGAAGGCGACGAACCCGCCGAAGGCGGCGGCCAGGCCGAGCAGGAGACCCGCCAGCAGGCCGGTCTGGGTGGCGTTCATTCTCGTTCCACTCCTGGATCTGGGTCGTGCCGGTCCACGCGGGTGCGGGCCCGGCGGCGGGCGGTCCGGATCGCCGCGACGACGATCCGGACCGCCAGCGGCAGGTCGGGGACGATCTCCACCGGGGCGTCGTAGCGCCGCACGTCGGGATCGGGGTGGGCGGACCCGGGCGGCCCCGTGGACCGGACGGCGTCCGCGGGACCGCCGTCCCGCGCCGCCCGGAGGCGGGCCAGGCCCTCGACGAAGGCCTCGGGGTCCCCGCCGCGGTCCGGGTGGTGGTCGCGGACGAAGGCGCGGTAGGCCGCGCGCTCCTCCCGCGTCCACGACTGCGTCCACGTCTCCGGGAGCTCCGCCCCGTCGGTCACGGCCCGATCTCCACCGACGCCACGGGGCCGACCGGCCGGCCGGGCCCGGGGTCGACGACGTCGGAGACGGTGACGTCGACCGGGCGCCCGCCCGTCACCGCCGCCACCCGCGCCCGCAGCTGGGCGACGACCTCCGGGATCGGCGCCGCGAGCGACAGCACGACGGCGACCTCGACGGGTCCGCCGTGCTCGTCGACCCGTACGCCGAGGAGCCTGCGGCCCGGCAGGTGGGTGGCGACGGCGCCGTAGAGCCCGCCGTCGAGCCGGACCACCGCGGGGTGGGCGGCCACCAGCTCGGCGACGCGGCGGGCGAGCTCGTCCGTGGTGTCCCGCGGGCCGCTCGGGTCTGTGCCGGTCACTCGACCCGCGACGGGGCCGGGGTGGCGGGCGCCGGCGGGGCCTCCTGGCCGTCCTCGTCCGGCAGGTGGATGTCGTTGACCGCGATGTTGACCTCGATCACCTCGAGGCCGGTCATCCGCTCGACGGCGGTGATCACGTTCCGCCGCACCGCCCGCGCGAGGTCCACGATGGACACCCCGTACTCCACCACGATGTCCAGGTCGACCGCGGCCTGCTTCTCGCCGACCTCGACCTGCACGCCGGCGATGTTCGACGCGCCGGTACCGCCGCCCGGGATGCGCTCGCGCAGCGCGCCGAACGTGCGGGAGAGGCCGCCGCCCATCGAGTGGACGCCCGAGATCTCGCGCGCCGCGATGCCCGCGATCTTCTGGACGACCGAGGCGGCGATCGTCGTCCTGCCCTGCGCGGTCTCCTCGGCCAGCCGACCCGGGCTGCCCGCGGTGCCCGCGGCGCCGGAGGTCGACGGGGTGGCGGCGGGGGTCCCGCCGGTGGTGCTGCCGGTGGTGCTGCTCATGCGTACTCCTCGGAGAACCGTGGGGTGCGCCGGTGTCCGGCGCCGTACACAGCATCCGACGGACCGTGCTCCCGCACGCTCACGCCACATCACCCGATCGGCGGATGTGCGGGGATTATCCCGGGGTCCGGACGTACCGCAGCAGCAGCGTGCCGTCCTCCTCGAGGACGGAGGCGAGCGCCATGCCCTCCGGCGCCCGGCCGGCCGGCCCGTGCGCGATGCGGCCGGCGTCGCCCGCCGCGAGCAGCGGGGAGAGCGTCAGGCAGAGTTCGTCGACGGCGCCGGCGGCGATCAGGTCGCCGTGCAGCCCCGGGCCGCCCTCGCACAGCACCCGCCGCATCCCGCGCCGCTCCAGCTCGCCGAGCAGGGTCGGCACGGCCAGGTCCGGCAGCTCGACGACGTCGGCGCCGGCCTCGCGCAGCGCGGCGCGCCGCTCGGGCGGGGCACCGGCGGTGGTGAGCACGATCGTCGGTACGAACGTGTCCGTGAACAGCCCGAGGTCCGGCTCGAGCGCGGCCGACCCGGTGACGACGGCGATCGGCGGGGGAGCGTCCCGCCCGATGGCGGGCCGGCGGGCGCCGCGGTAGCGCTCGGCCCGCGCGGTGCCGGCCCCGACGAGCACGACGTCCGCCAGCCGGCGCAGCGTGCCGAACACCGCCTTGTCCGCCGGCGTGCCCAGTCCGCCGGAGCGCCCGTCGACCGAGACGGCCCCGTCGAGACTGGAGACGAAGTTGACCCGCACCCACGGCCGGCCCGGATCCGGCGGGTAGGCGTAGACCCCCGGCAGGTCCTCCGGGGCGAGCTCGGCGGGGGCGGCGGGGCCGGCGGGATCCCACGGCAGCAGTCGGCGCACCGCCCCATCCCAGCACCCCGCGGGCGCGGGCGCGCCCCCGGTGCGGTCGCCGCGGGCGCGCCCCGTTGCGGTCCGGCCGGCCCCGTCGGCTCCGACCGGCGGGCCGGTGCGGCGGGGGCCGTCCGGCAGCACCCCCGGCAGCCCGGACGCGGCGGATGTGATCCACGGGAAGGGCACCAGGACTTTTCGCACGGACGGGCTAAGGCTAGCCTCACTCCGACTGAGGTTCGCCGCACTGTGGTGACCCTGTGCTCACAGACAGGCGTGCCTCACCTGTCCGGGACGATCGGAGGGCGAGTAGTGGCAGTCGGATCGGCGCCGGTGGTGCCGGCCGCCGGCGGGCGGGGACGCGCCCGTCCCCAACGGTCCCTGCGTCGCCGCCGGCTGGTCGGTCTCGGCGTGCTCCTCGCGCTCCTCGTGCTCGCGGTGCTGGCCAGCATCGCGTTCGGCACGAAGGTCATCCCGCTCTCGCACGTGTGGAGCGCGCTGGTCGCGCCGACGGGCACCGAGGACGACATCGTCATCCGCTCGCTGCGGATCCCCCGCACCGTCCTCGGCGTGCTGGTGGGCGCGGCGCTCGGTCTCGCCGGCGCGCTGATCCAGGGGCACACCCGCAACTCCCTCGCCGACCCCGGCCTGCTCGGCGTGAACATGGGGGCGGCGTTCTTCGTGGTCGTCGGGATCTACGTGTTCGGCGTGACCACGCTGTTCGGCTACGTCTGGTTCGCCTTCGCCGGGGCGATGGTCGCGAGCGTCGCGGTGTTCCTGCTCGGCTCCGCGGGCGGTCGCGGCGGTCCGACGCCGGTGAGCCTCGCCCTGGCCGGCGCCGCGCTGTCCTTCCTGCTCAGCGGCCTGGTCTCGGCGATCATCCTGATCGACACCGACACGCTCGACGCCTACCGGTTCTGGAACGTCGGCTCGCTCGCCGGCCGGGACACCGCCGTCGCCGGGCAGGTCGTGTGGTTCATCGTGGTCGGCGCGCTGATCGCGCTCGCCACCGCGCCGGCGCTCAACGCGCTCTCGCTCGGCGAGGACGTCGCCCGCTCGCTCGGCCAGTCCGTGCGCCGCACCCGGGTGCTCGGGATCGTCGCGATCACCCTGCTCGCCGGCGGGGCCACCGCGGCCTGCGGGCCGATCGGCTTCGTCGGACTGGTGGTGCCGCACGTGGTCCGGGCCTTCACCGGCCCGGACCACCGGTGGCTGCTGCCGGCGTCCGGGCTGCTCGGCGCGATGCTGCTGCTCACGGCGGACGTGATCGGCCGGCTGGTCGCCCGGCCCGGCGAGCTGCAGGTCGGCATCGTCCTGGCCCTGATCGGCGCGCCGTTCTTCATCGCGCTCGTGCGCCGCCGGAAGCTGGTGACGATCTGATGGCGGCACCCACGCAGCCCACGCTGGACCCGGCCGCGCGCGAGGTCCTGGAGCGGGTGCCCGGCCGCCGCCCCTTTCGCCGCGGGCCGGTCTCGGGCGTCTGGCGCCCGCGCAACGTGCTGGTCCTCGTGGCGTCGTTCGTCGTGCTGGTGCTCGCGGTGGCGCTCAACGTGGGCCGCGGCGAGTTCCCGATCGGCATCCCCGACGTGCTGGCCACCCTGTTCGGCGGCGGCGACCCGAGCCAGCAGTTCATCATCCTGGAGCTGCGGCTCCCGCGGTCGCTGACCGGCCTGCTCGTCGGCGGCGCGCTCGCGGTGTCCGGCGCGATCATGCAGTCGATCGCCCGGAACCCGCTGGCCAGCCCGGACATCATCGGCATCACCTGGGGCGCGAGCGCCGCGGCCGTCACGCTGATCGTGCTGGGCGGCGCCGGCCTGGTCGGCGCCCTCGCCGCCGTCGGGCTCCCGATCGCGGCGCTGATCGGCGGGCTGGTCGCCGCGATCGTGATCTACGGCCTGGCCTGGCGGAAGGGCATCCAGGGCTTCCGCCTCGTCCTGGTCGGCATCGGCATCAACGCGATGCTGGTCGCCGTCGTGAACTGGCTGCTGATCGTGGCGCAGGTCTACGAGGCCGCGCGCGCCACGGTGTGGATCAACGGCAGCCTCAACGCCCGCGGCTGGGAGCACGTGGTGCCGGTCGGGATCGCCCTGCTGGTCCTGGTGCCGGCCGCGCTGGTGCTCTCCTTCGTGATGGGCGCGCTGCAGTACGGCGACGACACCGCCCGCGGGCTCGGCGTGCGCGTGGACCGCTCCCGGAGCCTGCTGCTGCTGGTCGCGGTCGTGCTGGCCGCCGTGGCCACCGCCTCGGCCGGCCCGATCGCGTTCGTCGCGCTGGTGTCGCCGCAGATCGCCCAGCGGCTCGTCGGCTCCTCGCGCCCGCCCGTCGGCGCCTCGCTGGTGATCGGCGCCGCGCTGACCGTCCTCGCCGACCTCATCGCGCGCACGGCCTTCGGCGGCGTCGAGCTGCCCGTCGGCGTCGTGACCGCGGTGCTCGGCGCCCCGTACCTGCTCTACCTGCTCGTCAGACAAGGCCGGGAGGCCCGCGCATGACACCGAACGCCGAGACCGCCCTGGCGGAGGACACGCAGGCCCTCGTCGGGTCCGACGGCACGCGGGTGCGGCTGCGCGCCGAGGGCGTCCGGCTCGGCTACGGCGAGCGCGTCGTGGTCGACGACCTCGACCTCGACGTCCTGCAGGGCACGGTCACCGCGGTGATCGGGCCCAACGGCTGCGGCAAGTCCACCCTGCTGCGCGCCCTCGGGCGGCTGCTCAAGCCCAGTCGCGGGCACGTGCTGCTCGACGGGCGGAAGATCGACGAGATGCCCACGAAGCAGGTCGCGACCGTGCTGGGCCTGCTCCCGCAGGCGCCCACCGCGCCCGAGGGGCTCACGGTCGGCGACCTCGTCGCGCGCGGCCGGCACCCGCACCAGGCCTGGTACCGGCAGTGGTCGGGCGACGACGAGGACGCCGTGGCCGAGGCGCTCGCCTGGACCGGCATCTCCGATCTCGCCGAGCGGCCGGTCGACGAGCTGTCGGGCGGCCAGCGGCAGCGCGCCTGGATCTCGATGGCGCTCGCGCAGGGTACCGACCTGCTGCTGCTCGACGAGCCGACGACCTTCCTCGACCTCGCCCACCAGGTGGAGGTGCTGGAGCTGGTGGAGCGGCTGCACGAGGAGCGCGGCCGCACCGTCGTGATGGTCCTGCACGACCTCAACCTGGCGGCGCGTTACGCGGACCGGCTCGTGGCGATGAAGGCCGGCCGGATCGTCGCGCAGGGCCCGCCGGCCGAGGTGATCACCGAACCGCTGCTGCGCGAGGTCTTCGGGCTCGAGGCCAGGGTCATCCCCGACCCCGTCGCCGGCACGCCGCTCGTCGTGCCGGTGGGCACCCGCTGACCGCCCGCCGATCGCCCTCCTGATCGGTCACGCCGGGCCGGTTTCCCTCCGTGACCGGCCGGGAACCCCCCGGCACCCTGCCTCCGTCCCCGACGGACGGGCCGGACCACGGGTCCGGCGCAGGGAGCCGGAGACGGTGCCGGTCGTGTCGTCGAGGAGGGGTACGAGGGTGTTCCCGCAGGCCGATTCGACGCCGGAGCTGCACGGGGCGGCGCGGTCGAGGCAGGTGCTCGCCGACGTCGCCAAGGCGATGGCGCACCCGGATCGCATCTGGATCCTGCAGCTGCTGGCCGAGGGGGAACGGTCGGTCGCGGACCTGCGTGCGCGGACCGGGGCGGTCGCGTCGACGTTGTCGTCGCACCTGGCCGTGCTGCGGCACGCGGATCTCGTGACCGTGCGGCGCGAGGGCTCGGTCGTGTTCTACGCGCTGGCCGACGCCGCGTCGCTCGGCGTGCTGGAGGCGCTGCGCGAGGTGGTGAGGGGGTCCATGGACCGGCGCGACGTCGCGTTCGGGGCCACCGGGACGGCGCGCGCTGCCGCCGGCGAGTGAGCCGGTCGGCCGGCCCGTAGGGTGCCGCCATGGCGACCGCGCGCGAGACCTTCCGGGTGGCGCCCGGGCCCGTCGACCTGTCGGCGATCGATCCGCGCGGGCGCCCGCTGGGCCCGCGGGACAAGGCCGACGCCGCGCTGGCGATGGAGGACCTCGGGGCGCGGCTCGACGCCCGCCAGGAGGCCCTCTACGCCGAGGGCACGGCGGGCGGGAGGCGCGCGGTGCTGCTCGTCCTGCAGGGCATGGACACCTCGGGCAAGGGCGGGACCATCCGGCACGTCCTCGGCATGGTGAACCCGCAGGGCGTGCACGTCGCCTCGTTCAAGAAGCCGACCGAGGAGGAGCGGGCGCACGACTTCCTGTGGCGGATCCGGCGGCAGGTGCCGGTGCCCGGGCGGATCGGTGTCTTCGACCGCTCGCACTACGAGGACGTGCTGGTCGCGCGGGTGGACGGGCTGGTGCCGGAGGAGGTCTGGCAGGCCCGCTACGAGGCGATCGCCGAGTTCGAGCGGGAGCTGTCCGGCCAGGGCGTGACGGTCGTCAAGTGCATGCTGCACATCTCGGCGGAGGAGCAGGCCGAGCGGCTGCTCGCCCGGCTCGACGACCCGCAGAAGCGCTGGAAGTACCACCCCGGCGACGTCGACGCCCGGGAGAAGTGGCCCGCCTACCAGGAGGCCTACGCCGCGGCGCTCGAGCGCTGCGACTCCGACGTCGCCCCGTGGTACGTCGTGCCCGCCGACCGCAAGTGGTACCGGAACTGGGCCGTGGCCGCGCTGCTGGCCGAGACCCTCGACGACCTGGCCCCGCAGTTCCCGCCCCCGGACTACGACGTCGACGCGGAGCGGGCCCGGCTGAAGGCCTCGACCGGGATCGGATGAGCCCCCCGCTCAGGTGACGAGCGGGTGCAGCGCCCAGTAGGCCAGTGCCGCGCAGAGCGCCGCGGCCGGCAGGGTCAGCACCCAGGCCACGGCGATGTTGCCGCCCACTCCCCAGCGGACCGCCGACAGCCGTTTCGTCGCGCCCACGCCGAGGATGGAGGACGTGATCGTCTGCGTGGTGGAGATCGGCGCGGCGAACACGAACGCCGTCGTGTAGAGGATCGACGACGCCGTGAGCTCGGCCGCGAAGCCGCGCGGCGGGTCCAGGTCGATGATCCGCCGGCCCAGGGTCCGCATGATGCGCCAGCCGCCGGCGTAGGTGCCCAGCGACAGCGCGCCCGCCGAGACCAGCACGACCCACCACGGCACCTCCGAGCCCTGGTGGAAGCCGCCGACCACGAGGGCCAGCACGATCACGCCCATCGTCTTCTGGGCGTCCTGCAGGCCGTGGCCCAGCGCCATCGCGGCCGCGGACACCGTCTGCGCGATCCGGAACCCGCGGGCGGTCCGCGTCGGCCTGCTGTCCTTGAAGATCCACAGCAGCACGATCATCACGGCGCCGGCGAGGAGGAACCCGACGACCGGGGACAGCACCATCGGAATGATCACCTTGTCGAGCACCCCGCCCCACTTCACCGTGCCCGCGGAGGCCAGCGCGGCGCCGACCAGACCGCCGATCAGGGCGTGCGAGGACGAGCTCGGCAGGCCGAACCACCAGGTGATGAGGTTCCAGACGATCGCGCCGATCAGCGCGGCCAGCACCACGGCCAGCCCCGGCATGCCCTGCGGCGCCGCGATGATCCCGCTGCCCACGGTGGACGCGACCGCGGTGCCGAGGAACGCGCCGACGAGGTTCATCAGCGCCGCCATCACCAGCGCGACCCGCGGCGACAGGGCCCGGGTGGCCACCGAGGTGGCGATGGCGTTCGCGGCGTCGTGGAAGCCGTTGGTGTAGTCGAACACCACCGCCACGACGATGACGACGACGACCGCCGTGAGGAGCATCAGGCTTCCTTGACCGCGATGCTCTCGACGGTGTTGGCCACCGTCTCGAAGGCGTCCGCGGCCTCCTCGAGGGTGTCCACGACCTCCTTGAGCTTGATGACCTCCAGCACGGCAGCCGGGTCGGTGATCGCCTCGTCCGGGGAGAGCAGGCCGGCCAGGACGGCGTGGTAGGCCTCGTCGGCCTCGTCCTCCAGCGAGTTGACGTGGATCCAGTAGTCCTGCAGCTGGGCCATCTTCTCCAGCCGCGGCATCGCCTCGGCCGTGGCGGCGGCGGCCCGGCACAGGACGTCGACCTGCATGGTGATGCCCGCGGGCAGCCGCTCCAGCCGGTAGAGCACGATCCGGTCCGCCGCCTCCTCGATGGCGTCGACGACGTCGTCGAGGGAGGAGGCGAGCCGGTAGATGTCCTCGCGGTCGAACGGGGTGACGAACACCGAGTTCAGCTTCACCATGATGGCGTGGGTGACCTCGTCACCCGCGTTCTCGGCGTCCTTCACCCGCTTCGCGATCGCGGCCCGCTCCGCTGACGGTGCCGCCACCAGCTCGGCGAGCTCGTTCGCCGCGACCGCGATGTTCTCCGCGGCGCGGGTGAAGAGCGGGTAGAAGCCGCGCTCCTGCGGCGTCAACCGGAAGGCCATGGGGAGTTTTCTACCCGTTCACGCCCGGCTCACCCGCGCCGGGGCAGCCCGGGTCTCAGCCGATCAGGGCCCGGCCGATGATCTCCTTCATGATCTCGTTGGTGCCACCGTAGATCGACTGCACCCGCGAGTCGACGAAGGCCTTGGCGATCGGGTACTCCATCATGTAGCCGTAGCCGCCGTGCAGCTGCAGGCACCGGTCGACCACGCGCTTCTGCAGGTCCGTGGCCCACCACTTGGCCTTGGCGGCGTCCGCGACCGACAGCGTGCCGGCCACGTGCTCCTTCAGGCACCGGTCGACGTAGGTCCGGGTCACGTCGACCTCGGTGTCCATCTCGGCGAGCTCGAAGCGGGTGTTCTGGAAGTTCGCGATCGGGCGGCCGAAGGCCTTGCGCTCCTTCGTGTACTCCAGCGTCATCCGCAGCGCCGCGGCGGCCCCGGCCACCGCGCCCACGGCGATCGAGAGCCGCTCCTGGGCCAGGTTCTGCATCAGGTAGATGAAGCCCTGCCCCACCTCGCCGAGGACGTTGGCGGCGGGCACCCGGACGTCGGTGAAGCTCAGCTCCGCCGTGTCCTGCGCCTTCATCCCGACCTTCTCCAGCCGGCGGCCGCGCTCGAAGCCCGGCATGCCGCGCTCGACGCACAGCAGCGAGAAGCCGCGGGCGCCGGCCTCGGGGTCGGTCTTGGCGACCACGATCACCAGGTCGGCCAGGATGCCGTTGGTGATGAAGGTCTTGGCGCCGTTGAGGATCCAGTCGTCGCCGTCCTTCTTGGCGTTCGTGGTGATGCCCTGCAGGTCCGAGCCGGTGCCGGGCTCGGTCATGCCGATGGCGGTGATGATCTCGCCGGAGCAGAAGCCGGGGAGCCAGCGCTGCTTCTGCTCGTCGTTCCCCAGGCGGAGCAGGTACGGGGCGACGACGTCGTTGTGCAGCGGGAAGCCCAGGCCGCTGGTGCCGGCCGCGGTGATCTCCTCGAGGGCCACGGCGTTGTAGCGGAAGTCGGGGGTGCCGCCGCCGCCGAACTCCTCGGGGACGTCCGTGCCGAGCAGGCCGGCCTTGCCGGCGGAGAGCCAGATGTCGCGGTCGACCTGCCCGTCCTTCTCCCACTGCGCGTGGTGCGGGACGACCTCCTTCTCGAGGAAGGTGCGGACGAGGTCGCGGAACGCGTCGTGTTCGGCGTCGAAGATGTCGCGCTGCATGACGGGGAGTGTCACATACTCGCGGGTAACCCTGCGGGCCGTCCGCGGCCCGCGCAGGCCGTAGGCTGCCGCCGTGCTCCGTGCGCTGTCCGACGAGCTCGGGTCCCGCCTGGGTGCCGCCGTCGCCAACGCCTGGGACCGGACGGTCGCCGGCGGGGTCGCCGACCTGCGCCGGATGCCGTGCACCGAGGTCGCCCGCGGCCCGGGCGGCACGCTGTACCGCTACGACCCGCTGCCGGGCGTGGCGCCCGCGGGGCCCGCCGTGCTGCTGGTCCCGCCGCTGGGTGCCCCCGACTTCGCCTACGACCTCCGCCGGGACTGTTCGCTGGTCGAGCACCTGCTCGGCGAGGGCCGGCCGGTGTATCTCGTCGACTACGGCCCGATCGCGTTCGGGCACCGCCGGCTGGGCATCGAGCACTGGGTCGACGACGTGGTGCCCTGGTCCGTGCGCTGCGTCGCGGACCTCACCGACGGGCCGCTGCACCTGGTCGGCTGGTCGCTCGGCGGGCTGTTCTGCCTGCTCGCCCTGGCCGCCGCCGAGGAGGCGGGGGAGCCGCTGCCGGTGTGTGCGGTCGCGGCGATCGGCAGCCCGGTCGACGTCACCGCGGTGCCCCTGGTCGCGCCGCTGCGCCCGCTGGCGGAGGTGGCCGGCGGCCGGGCGGTGTCCGCGCTCTACCGCGCGGTGGGCAGCTGGCCGGCGCCGCTGGTGAGCACGGTGTTCCAGCTGACCACGGTGGACAAGATGATCACCAAGCCGCTGGCGGTCCTGTCCCGGCTCGACGACCGGGACACCCTCGCCCAGATCGAGGCCGTCGACCACATGATGCGCAACATGCACGGCTACCCGGGCCGGGTCTTCGGCCAGCTGTTCCACCTCTTCCTGCGCAGCAACGACCTCGCCGCCGGCAGCCTCGAGCTGGCGGGCCGGCGGGTGTCCCTCGCCTCGGTGAAGGTGCCGGTCCTCGTCGTCGGCGGGCGGGACGACGTCATCGCCCCGCTGCGCGCGGTCCGCCGCGCCGTCCCGTTGCTGTCCGGCGCTCCCGAGGTGCGGTTCGAGACCGCGCCGGGCGGGCACCTCGGCGTCCTGACCGGGCGCAAGGCGCGGACCACCACCTGGCCCGCGCTCGACGCCTTCCTGGCCGAACACTGACCCCGTTCCTGAGGGCCCACTGAGTGGGACTTCGGGCTGTGGCGCCCCGTGGGCACACTGGGGCCATGCGCCATGTGGAGAACATCGGAACGCAGAAGCCGTACTCGGTGATCGGGCTCGGGACCTGGCAGTTCGGGTCCAAGGAGTGGGGCTACGGCGGCGGGTACGACGAGCGGGAGGCCGGCCGGATCGTCGCCCGGGCCCGCGAGCTCGGCGTCACCGTCTTCGACACCGCGGAGGTGTACGGGTTCGGACGCTCCGAGCGCATCCTCGGCAAGGCGCTGGCGGAGACCGGCGGGACGGACGACGTGGTCGTCGCCACCAAGATCTTCCCGGTGCTGCCCACGGCGGCGGTGGTGCAGCAGCGCGGGGTGGCGAGCGCACAGCGGCTGGGCGTGCGGACCCTCGACCTCTACCAGGTGCACCAGCCGAACCCCGTGGTCGGCGACGGCACCACCATGCGTGGCATGCAGGCGCTGCGGGACGTCGGCGTGGTCCGGGACGTCGGCGTGTCGAACTACAAGCTCGCCCGCTGGAAGTCCGCGGAGGCCCGGCTCGGGTCGACGCTCCTGTCCAACCAGGTGCAGTTCAGCCTGGTGCAGCGCGCCCCGCTGGCCGAGATGCTGCCCTGGGCGCAGCGCACCGGGCACGTGGTCATCGGCTACAGCCCGCTGGCGCAGGGCCTGCTCTCCGGCCGGTACGACCGCGACCACCGCCCCACCAACGGTGTGCGCGCGGCCAACGCGATGTTCCTCCCCGAGAACCTCGACGCCGCGAAGCCGCTGCTGGACACCCTGCGGGACGTCGCCTCGGCACACGACGCCACCCCGTCGCAGATCGCCCTGGCCTGGGTGGTGCACCCGCCGAACGTCGTCGCGATCCCGGGGGCGTCGAGTGTGGAGCAGGTGGAGAGCAACGTCGCCGCCGCGGAGATCCGCCTGACGGACGACGAGTACGCGGGACTCACCGCCGCGGGCGAGGCCTACCAGCCGCTGACCGGCATCCCGGCGCTGCCGAAGCTCGTCGCGTCCCGCCGGCGCGGGTGATCGGTCCGTTTCGCCGCGCTTGTGCGCCGGTCGAGTGACGGAGTAGGCCGCGTAAGGCCCTGACGGCGGCGCGTTCCGGCGTTAGCGTGGCCGCGTGAGCACGGTCGAGCGGGTGGGGGCGGGTCCGGCGTCCGATTCGGGGGATCCGGCCGCGGGTCCGGCCGCGGGTTCGGGGGCGGCGTCGGAGGCACGGCGGCGGCACGACGCCACCGTCGACGAGCTCGTCCGCGCCTACCGCGCGGTCCCGGCCGGCACTCCCGTGCGGCTCGGCAAGCGGACGTCGAACCTCTTCCGGTTCGGTACGCCCGCCCCGGATCCGGTGCTGTTGGACACCTCCGGGCTCGCGGGCGTGATCGAGGTGGACCGGGCGGCCCGCACCGCGGACGTGCAGGGCATGTGCTCCTACGAGGACCTCGTCGCGGCGACCCTGCCGCACGGGCTGATGCCGCTGGTCGTGCCGCAGCTGAAGACGATCACCCTCGGCGGCGCGGTGACCGGGCTGGGCATCGAGTCGACCTCCTTCCGGCACGGCCTGCCGCACGAGTCGGTGCTGGAGATGGACGTCCTCACGCCCGCGGGCGAGCTGGTGACCGCCGCGCCGGACACCGAGCACGCGGACCTCTACGCCGCCTTCGCCAACTCGTACGGCACGCTCGGCTACGCACTGCGGCTGCGCATCGAGCTGCAGCCGGTGAAGCCCTACGTCCGGCTCACCCACCACCGCTTCCGTACCGCCGAGGAGGCCACGGCCGCGCTGGCGGCGTTCGCCCGGCCGGACGGACCCGCGGACTTCGTCGACGGCACCGTGTTCTCCGACCGCGAGCACTACGTGAGCGTCGGGCGGTTCGTCGACGTCCCCACGCCGGGCGCGCAGGTCTCCGACTACACCGGCATGGACGTGTTCTACCGGTCCCTGCAGCGGCGGCCGGTCGACCACCTCACCGTGCACGACTACCTGTGGCGCTGGGACACCGACTGGTTCTGGTGCTCGCGCGCCTTCGGCGTGCAGGTGCCGGCCGTCCGACGCGTGTGGCCGAAGCGGTACCGGCGGTCCGACGTGTACCGCAGGCTCGTCGCGCTCGACCAGCGGTACCAGGCGTCGAACACGGTGCGGCGCGCCCTCGGCCGGCCCGAGGAGGAGATGGTGGTCCAGGACGTCGAGATCCCGACGCCCCGCCTCCCCGAGTTCCTCGCGGCCTTCCACGAGCACGTGGGCATCGCGCCGGTGTGGCTCTGCCCGCTGCAGCTGCGCGGGGACCGCACCTGGCCGCTGTACCCGATGGAACCGCACACGCCGTACGTGAACGTCGGCTTCTGGTCGTCCGTGCCGGTCGGGGCGGACCGCGAGGAGCACAATCGCTTCGTCGAGCGGCTGGTGGCCGATCTGGACGGCCACAAGAGCCTGTACTCGACCGTCCACTACGGCGAGACGGAGTTCTGGGAGCGCTACAACGGCACGGCCTACCGGGCCGTCAAGCAGCGGTACGACCCGGCGGGGCGGGTACCGGATCTGTTCACGAAGGTCGGAGGGGGAGCATGAGCATGCGGGTCGCGGAGGTGTTCGGGCACGTCATCGGGGCGGGCGCGCCCATCCGGCTGATCGCCTACGACGGCAGCAAGTCCGGCCCGGACGACGCCGAGGTGGCGCTGCGGATCGAGTCGCCGCGGGCGCTGGCGCGGTTGGCGTCGGCGCCGGGCACGCTCGGCCTGGCCCGGGCGTACGTGACGGGCGAGATCGAGGTGGAGGGCGACCTCTACACCGCGTTGTCCGCGCTGGCGGACATCACCCTGCACGGGGTCTCCAAGGCGGACTTCGCGAAGCTGCTCGCGACCGTCGGTCCCGTGTGGCTGAAGTACCGGCCCGCGCCCCCGGAGCTGGAGGCGCGGCCCCGTGGGCGGCTGCACTCGAAGTTCCGGGACAGCCAGGCCATCTCGCACCACTACGACGTGTCCAACCGCTTCTACGAGTGGGTGCTCGGGCCGTCCATGACCTACACCTGCGCCGCCTACCCGCGCCCGGACGCGACGCTCGAGGAGGCGCAGGAGGCCAAGTACGACCTGGTGGCGCGCAAGCTCGCGCTCGAGCCCGGGATGCGGCTGCTCGACGTCGGCTGCGGGTGGGGCGGGATGGTCCGCCACGCGGCCCGGATGGGCGTGCACGCGCTGGGCGTGACGCTCTCGAGGAACCAGGCCGAGTGGGCGCAGGCGGCGATCCGGCGCGAGGGCCTCGAGGAGCTCGCCGAGGTCCGGCACCTCGACTACCGGGACGTGCCGGAGAGCGGGTTCGACGCGGTCAGCTCGATCGGGCTCACCGAGCACATCGGCAGGAAGCAGCTCGGCTCCTACTTCGGCTTCCTGTACGGGAAGCTCCGCCCGGAGGGCCGGCTGCTCAACCACTGCATCACGCAGCCGCACACGGTGAACAAGCGCAAGGTCGACCCGTTCATCGGCCGGTACGTGTTCCCGGACGGCCAGCTCGAGTCGCCCGGCCTGCTGATGACCGAGATGAACGACGCGGGCTTCGAGATCCGGCACGAGGAGAACCTGCGCGAGCACTACGCGCTCACCCTGCGGGACTGGGGCGCCAACCTCGAGGAGCACTGGGACGAGGCCGTCGCCGAGGTCGGGATCGGCCGGGCCCGCGTGTGGCGGCTGTACATGGCCGCCTGCCGGCTCGGGTTCGAGCTCGACAACATCCAGCTGCACCAGATGCTGGGCGTGAAGCTGGGCGAGCACGGCGCGTCGGGCATGCCGTTGCGGGGCTGGCGGGCCGAGGGCGTGTGGTGAGCGCGCACTAGGGTTCCTCCCGTGCCCGAGCGCCTGTCGCCCCTGGACGCCTCGTTCCTGTTCATGGAGGAACGCACGACGGCGATGACCGTCGGCGGGGTGATGACCTTCGAGACCGGGGCGGACGGCGCCTTCGACGTCGACGCCTTCGTCCGGCTGATCGGCGAGCGGCTCGCCCTGGTGCCGCGGTACCGGCAGAAGGTGCGCGAGGTGCCGGGGCGGCTCGGGCTGCCGGTCTGGGTCGACGACCCGGACTTCGACCTGAGCTACCACGTCCGGCGCTCGGCGCTGCCCGCGCCGGGCTCGGACGTGGCGCTGCGCGAGCTCGTGGGGCGGCTGCTGTCCCGCCAGCTCGACCGGTCCCGCCCGCTGTGGGAGATCTACCTGGTCGAGGGGTTCGAGGGGCACCGGCTGGCGGTCGTCACCAAGACCCACCACGCCATGGTCGACGGGCTGGCCTCGATGGACATCGGCGCCGTGCTGCTCGACACCACGCCGACGCCGCGCGCGGTCGACGCGGACGACTGGCGGCCCGCCCGCGAGCCGAGCGGCCTCGAGCTGGCCGCCTCGGCGGTCGTGGAGAACATGCTGCGCCCGCGCAGCGCGCTCGACGCCGTCGCCCGGTCGGCTGCGGACGTGCAGCAGGCGGTGTCCTCGGTCCGGCGCTCACTGGGCGGCCTGGCCGACGCCGTGCGGACGGCCCGGCACGGCCGCCCGGTCGGTGCCCTGAACGCGCCCATCGGCGAGCAGCGCCGCTTCGGGATGGCCCGGACCTCGCTGTTCGAGCACCGGGTGATCCGCCGGCGGCACGGCGCGGGCGGCGGCTCGGTCAACGACGTGATCCTCGCCGTGGTGGCGGGGGCGTTGCGGCGCTGGCTGATCAGCCGCGGCGAACCGATCTTCCCCGACTCGGTGGTGCGGGCGATGGTGCCGGTGAGCGTGCGCGGCCGCCGGGGGGCCGCCGTGTCCGGCAACCAGATCTCCGCGGTGTTCGTGGAGCTGCCGGTCGGGATCGAGGACCCGGTCGAGCGGCTGCGGACGATCGCCGCGCAGATGGAGGCGCGCAAGCGGTTCGGCCGCTCGGCGGGCACCACCGCCGTCGTCGGGCTCGCCGGGCTGACCAGCCCGACCGTGCACCAGATGGGCGCGCGGCTGTCCTCCCGGCTGTCCTCGCGGTTGTTCAACGTCGTCGTCACGCACGTGCCCGGGCCGCCGCGCCCCCTCTACGCGATGGGCGCCCGGATGCGGGACATGTACCCGGTCGTCCCGCTGGCCCACGGGCAGGCCGTCGCCATCGGCGTGACCTCCTACGACGGCACCGTCTGCTACGGACTCAACGCGGACCGTGACGCCCTCCCGGACGTCGACACCCTGGCCGCAGCGATCGACGATTCGCTCGCCGAGCTCAAGGAGGCACCGGCCGCCGAGGCGGAGCGCACGTCCGGCTGAACGGGGCACCGCACCCCTTCCCGCGGGGCAGGTACGCGTGCATCGTTCGCGCATGGGTCCACGCACGCCCCACCCGGGGGAGCCCGAGATTCGGCCGCTGGGCGAGCAGGATCTCGACGCCGCGGACCGGATCCAGCGGCGGGCCTTCGCCGCGCTCGTCGGGGGCGACGACCAGCGGGACGCCGAGCTGGTGCGCACCCGCTGGGCCGCCGGGCACGTCGCGGCGCTCGGCGCGTTCGCCGACACCGGCCTGCAGGGGTCCGTGTTCGCGACGCGGTGGGGCAGCGTCGGCTTCGTCGGGCCGCTGTCGGTGGAGCCGGAGCTGTGGGAGCGCGGCGTCGGGTCGCGGCTGTTCGCCGCGGCCGACGGGGTGCTGCGGGAGTGGGGCGTGACCCACCGCGGGCTCTTCACCTTCGCGCACAGCCCCCGCCACCACCGCCTCTACCAGCGCTTCGGGTACTGGCCGCGGTTCCTCACGGCGCTGATGTCCCGCCCGGTCCCCGCGCCGCCGGCGGCGGAATGGATCTGCGGGTCGGCGGTCGACCGGGAGGTCCTGACCGCGGGCGCCGCCCGGCTCGCCGACGCGGTGTACCCCGGCCTCGACGTCGGCGGCGAGATCGCGGGCGTGCTCGAGCAGAAGATCGGCGACGTGGTGCTGGTCGGCCCGGCCGCCGCGCCGGCCGGGCTGGCCGTGGTGCACGACGGGCCGGGGTCCGAGGCGGGGTCGGGCGTGGCGTACGTGAAGGTCGGGCTGGTCCGCCCCGGTGCGCGGGCGGACTTCGCCGCGCTCGTCGACGCCTGTCTGGCCCACGCCTCGCTGATCGGGGCGGAGCGGCTCGTGGTGGGCGTCAACACCGCCCGTCACCGCGCCTACCGGCTCCTGGTCGCGCGGGGCTTCGCCACGGACGTCCCGGGCGTCACCATGCACGCGCCCAACGAGGCCGGCTACGACCGCGAGGACGCGTTCGTGATCGACGACTGGCGGTAGGTCAGGCGCGGAGGGCGGCGTGCGCGGCCGCCATCGCCCGGCTCCCGTACCCGCCGCCGAACAGCACGGTGTGCACCAGCAGCGGGAACAGCTGGTGCAGCGGCACCCGCGCCCGCCAGCCCTCGGCGAGCGGCGCCACCTCGGCGTAGGCCGCCAGCACCCGCCCGAGGTGCGGGAGGCCGAACAGCGCCAGCATCGCGAGGTCGGTCTCGCGGTGCCCGCCGTGCGCCGCGGGGTCGATCAGCCACGCGCCGTCCGTGGACCACAGGACGTTGCCCGACCACAGGTCGCCGTGCAGCCGCGACGGCGGCTCGGGCGGCCCGGCCAGCTCCGGCAGCCGCCCGCACACCTCGTCGAACACCGCGGTGTCCGGCAGGCCGGCGCGCCGCGCGTAGGCCAGGACCCGGTGCTCGGCGTACCACTCCGGCCACGACTCGACCGGCACGTTGCGCATCCCGGTGTCGCCGATCCAGGCGTCCGCCGGGCCGCCGGGCGGGGGAGCGCCGAAGGCGGGCGCCCCGGCGTCGTGCAGCGCGGCCAGCCGCCGGCCGAACTCCTCGGCGGCGGCCGCCGACGCACCCCCGGCCGGGATCTCCCGGGTGACCAGCCACTCCGCGTCGGCGGCGTACACCTCGGGCACGGGCGGCCCGCCGGGCACGGCCAGCCACCGCAGGCCGGCCGCCTCGGCCGCCACGGACGGCCCCCGCTTGACGACGGCGGCCCGCCCGTCCGGCAGGGTCACCCGCCGGACCCCGCTCCCCGGACCGAGGACGCCCGGGTCCAGCCCGACCGCGGCCAGCGCGCCCACGGGCGCCTCAGAGCTCCTTACGGACCCGCTCCAGCAGGCCCGGCACCGCCGCCCGGATCATCCGCAGCACCTCGTCGAAGCCGTCCGGGCCGCCGTAGTACGGGTCCGGGACCTCGGCGTCGTCCGAGGCGTCGGGGTCGAAGGAGCGCAGCATGACCACGCGGTCCGGCTCGGGGACGGAGTCGCGCAGCGCGCGGCGGTGCCCGTGGTCGAGGGCGACGATGACGTCCGCGGAGAGCGTGTGCGAGTCGATCTGGCGGGCGGTGTGGGCGGTGTCGTAGCCGTGCCGCACGAGGACCTCGGCCGCCCGCGGGTCCATCGGCTCGCCGACGTGCCAGCCGCCCGTCCCCGCGCTGGTCACCTCGACACCGGCCGCCAGCCCGGCGTCGTCGAGCGCGGCGCGGAACACCTTCTCCGCCATCGGGGAGCGGCAGATGTTGCCGGTACAGACGAAACTGACATGCACCAGGCCACCGTAGGGTGCCCCGGTATGGAGGGTGTTCCGGAGCCGCCGGAGGAGATCAAGGCCACTGTGTCCGGATCGCGTGTCGTCGCCGCGCGTCCGGACCCGGACACCCTGCGTGATCCCCTGCGCCACCACGGGGACGCCGAGGCCGCGGCAGGGCTCGTCGACTTCGCCGTCAACGTGCAGGGGGACGCCCCGCCGGCCTGGCTGCGCGCCCGCCTCGCGGCCACACTCGACGACCTGGCCCGCTACCCCTCGGCCGGTCACGACCTGCGCGCCCGGGAGGCCGTCGCCCGCCGGCACGGCCGGGAGCCCGACGAGGTGCTGGTGCTCGCGGGCAGCGCGGAGGGGTTCGCGCTGCTCCCGGCCCTGCGGCCGAGCCGGCCCGTCGTCGTGCACCCCGGGTTCACCGAGCCCGAGGCCGCCCTGCGCGGCGCGGGCCTCCCGGTCGGGCACGTGTTCACCGCGGAGGCGGACGGGCACCGCCTCGACCCGGCGGCCGTGCCGGAGGAGGCCGACCTGGTCGTCGTCGGGAACCCGACGAACCCGACGGGCGTGCTGCACCCGGCCGCCGACCTGCGGGCCCTGGCCCGGCCCGGCCGGGTCCTGGTCGTCGACGAGGCGTTCGCCGACGCCGTGCCCGGGGAGCCGGAGTCGTTGGCGGGGGAGCGCCTGCCCGGGCTGCTGGTCATGCGCTCGTTGACCAAGACCTGGGCACTCGCGGGGCTACGGGCGGGGTACGCGCTCGGTGATCCCGCGCTGCTCGCCCGGCTGGCGGCCCCGCGGCCGCACTGGCCCGTCGGCACCCTCGGCCTGGAGGCGGTGATCGCCTGCTCCGAGCCCGCTGCGGTCGCCGAGGCGGCGCGGGCTGCCGGGGAGCTGGCGGAGCACCGCCGCGTGCAGGCGGCGGCCCTGGCCCGGGTCCCCGGCGTCGCGGTGCTGCCCGGCGTGGCGCCCTACCTGCTGCTGCGGCTGCCCGCCGGCCGCGGCGCGGAGGTGCGGGAGCGGCTGCGGGACGACGGGATCGCGGTGCGCCGGTGCGACACCTTCCCCGGCCTGGGGCCCGACCATCTCCGGGTCGCGGTGCGGGAGCCCGGCCGTGCGGCGCTCCTGGTCGAGGCACTGGCCGCCGCCCTGGTAGGTGTAGCGGCGTGAGCGCGCACCCCCCGCCGACGCTGGCCGACGTCACCGCCGCCCTCGAGGCCGCCTACCCGCCCGGCCTCGCGCAGGACTGGGACGCCGTCGGCCTGGTCTGCGGCGACCCGGCCGACCCGGTGCGCCGCGTGCTGGTCGCCGTCGACGCCGTGGCCGAGACGGTCGACGAGGCGCTGGAGACCGACGCGCAGCTGCTGGTCACGCACCATCCGCTGCTGCTTCGCGGGGTGCACGGTGTCGGGGCCGACACGCCCAAGGGCGCGCTGCTGCACCGGCTGATCCGCGGTGGGGTGGGGCTGTTCACCGCGCACACCAACGCCGACTCCGCCGACCCCGGCGTGTCCGACGCGCTGGCCGAGGCGCTGGGCCTGCGGGTGGTGGCCCCGCTGCAGCCGCAGCCGACGGACCCGCTGGACAAGATCGTCGCGTTCGTGCCGACGGGGCCGGCGCTGCGGAGCGTGCACGAGGCGCTGTCGGCGGCCGGCGCGGGCGAGATCGGCGACTACAGCCACTGCTCGTTCGCCACCGCCGGGACCGGCCAGTTCCTGCCGCACACCGGCGCGCACCCGGCGATCGGCGAGGTCGGGAAGCTGGAGCGGGTCGCGGAGACCCGGCTGGAGATGGTCCTGCCGCGGCACCGCCGCCGCGCGGTGGTCGAGGCGCTGCGCGCGGCCCACCCCTACGAGGAGCCCGCCTTCGACGTGTTCGAGCTGGCCGCGCTGCCCTCGGGGCGCGGGCTCGGCCGGGTGGGCGAGCTGCCGGAGGCGGAACCGTTGTCCGCCTTCACCGAGCGGGTGGCGGCGGCCCTGCCGCGCACCGCGTGGGGCGTACGCGCGGCGGGCGACCCGGACCGGCCGGTCCGCCGGGTCGCGGTGTGCGGCGGCGCGGGCGACTCGGCGCTGTCCGCGGCGGTCGCGGCCGGGGTGGACGCCTACGTCACGGCGGACCTGCGCCACCATCCCGCGTCCGAGCACCTGCTGGCGGGGTCGCTGCCCGGGAGTCCGACGCCCGCGCTGGTCGACGTCGCGCACTGGGCGTCCGAGTGGCCCTGGTGCGCGCAGGCGGCGGCCGTCGTCGAGAAGGCGCTGGGGGGTAGCGTCGAGACCCGCGTGTCCCGGCTCCGGACCGATCCCTGGACCCTCGGCGCGTGAGGACCCGACAAGGAGGACGAGGGGCGTGAAGGCCGATCCCGCCGCGCAGCGGCGGCTGCTGGACCTGGCCGAGGTCGACGCCGAGCTCACCCGGCTCGCGCACCGGCGCCGGGCGCTGCCCGAGCACGCGGAGCTGACCGAGGCCGAGACGCGGGTGCGGGCGAGCAAGGACGCCGTGGTCGAGGCCGAGACCGCGGCGGGCGACCTGGACCGCGACATCCGACGGCTGGAGCGGGACGTCGAGGGCGTGCGGGCGCGCACGGAGAAGGACAGGGCGGTGCTCGCGGGCTCGGGTGTGAGCGCCCGGCAGGCGGCCGACCTGCAGCACGAGCTGGAGACCCTCGCCCGCCGGCAGGCCGTCCTCGAGGACGAGCAGCTGGAGGTCATGGAGCAGCGCGAGGCGCTGGGCGGCAACCTCGACCACGCCCGACGGGTGCTGGCCGAGGCCGAGGAGCACCTGCAGGCCGTCACCGCCCGCCGGGACACCGCGCTCGCGGACATCGAGGCCGGCGAGGCCGGTCGCCGCCGGGACCGGGAGGCGATCCTCCCCGACCTGCCTGCCGACCTGCTCGGCGTCTACGAGAAGCGCCGCGAGCAGGGTCGGGCCGGCGCCGGCCTGCTGCGCGAGCGGCGCTGCGGCGCCTGCCGCCTCGAGCTCGACCGCACCTTCCTCGGCCGGGTCAGGGCGGCCGCGGCCGACGACGTCGTTCACTGCGAGGAGTGCGGCGCGATCCTGGTGCGGACGGGGGAGTCCGGGCTGTGAGCGCCTCCTCCGGCACGCCGTCGGGTTCGGCCGCCTGGACCGGGCAGAAGGGCGCACCCACCCGGATACTGCTGCTCCGGCACGGCCAGACGCCGCTGTCGGTGGAGAAGCGCTACTCCGGGCTGGGCGACCCCGCGCTGACCGAGCGGGGCGAGGCGCAGGCGGCGGGCGCGGCCGCGCGGATCGGCGCGCTCGGCGGGGTGGACGCGATCCTCACCTCGCCGCTGCGGCGCGCCCGGCAGACCGCCGAGGCCGTCGCCGCCGCCACCGGGCTGCCGGTGCAGGTGCGGGACGGGCTGATCGAGACGGACTTCGGCGAGTGGGAGGGCCTGACCTTCGTCGAGGCCCGCGAACGCGATCCCGCGATCTTCGCCCGCTGGCTGGGCAACACGGACGTGGCCCCGCCCGGCGGGGAGAGCTTCGACGAGGCCGGGGCCCGGGTCGCCGCCGAGCGGGCCAAGATCGTGGCCGACCACCCCGGGCAGACGGTCGTCGTGGTCAGCCACGTCACGCCGATCAAGCTGATCCTGCAGGAGGCCCTGGCCAGCGGCCGCTCGATCCTCTACCGGCTGCACCTGGACCTCGCGTCGCTCTGCATCGCGGACTTCTTCGCGGACGGCGGTGCGTCGGTCCGGCTGGTCAACGACACCTCGCACGTGCCCGGCGACCCGAGCTAACCGACCAGGCTCCACACCGCCCACAGGGCGGCCGTCGCCGCGGTCAGGGCGACGGGCACGGTCAGCAGGCCGACCGCCGTGAACGTGCGCAGGCGCGGCGTCACGGGCAGGACGCGGCGCCACAGCAACGTGGCGAGGGAGCCCACGTACGTGAGGTTGGGGCCGATGT
Source organism: Pseudonocardia yuanmonensis (assembly GCF_039542425.1). Classification (NCBI taxonomy): domain Bacteria; kingdom Bacillati; phylum Actinomycetota; class Actinomycetes; order Pseudonocardiales; family Pseudonocardiaceae; genus Pseudonocardia; species Pseudonocardia yuanmonensis. Next base: position 102,657 of record NZ_BAABIC010000018.1, on the reverse strand, counting down.
TCACCCCGAGCAGCAGCGCGAGGACCAGTGCTGGGTGGGGCGCCGGGCCGAGCGCGGCGATCAGCACGAGCGTGGCCGGCAGGTTGTTGACGACGTTGGCCAGCAGGGCCGCCACCGCCGCGACCCCGAGGAGCCCGGGGAAGGTCGGCGCGTCGGGCAGGACCCCGGCGAGCCGGCCCGCCAGCCCGTGCCCGGCCACCGCGGCGACCACCACGCCGAGCGCCAGCACGAACAGGCAGAACAGCGGCGACGTGCCGGCGACCAGGCCGGCGACGCGGATCTCGCGGCGCACGAGCGCCCGGACCGCGAGCACCACGGCGCCCGCCGCCGCGACCCACACCGGCTCCACCCCGAGCGGCGACGACGCGGCGAACCCCGCCAGCGTGAGGGCCAGGACGACCAGGGCGAACCGGGGCGTCCGATCGCCCTCGCCCGACATCGGCACCGGGACGGCCGCGGCGAGGTCGATGCCGAAGAACCGGCGGAGCACCCCGTACTCCACGGCGAGGGTGACCAGCCACGGCAGCAGCATCAGCCCCGCGAAGCCGAGGAACGACAGCCCCGACGCCTCGAACACCAGCAGGTTCGTCAGGTTCGACACCGGCAGCAGCAGCGACCCGGCGTTGGCGAGGTGGAGGCAGGCGTAGGCGTGCGGTCGCTCCGGCAGCCGCAGCCGGGCCGTCGTCGCCAGGACCACGGGGGTCAGCAGCACGACGGTCGCGTCGAGGCTCAGCACCACGGTGACCGCCGTCGCCGCGGCGAAGACCAGCCCGAACAGCCGCGGCGCCCGGCCCCGGGCGGCCCCGGCGAGCCGCCCGCCGAGCCAGGTGAACACGCCCTCGGCGTCCGCCAGCCTGCCGAGCAGCAGGATCGCGGCCAGGAAGCCGACGGTCGGGCCGAGCTCGCCGATCTCCGCCCACGCCGCGTCCCACGGCAGGAGCCCGAACGCCACGACGAGGACCGCCGCCGGGACGGCCGCCACCGCCTCCGGGAGGCCCCGGGGCCGCAGGACGGCGACGGCCAGCACGATCGCGAGGAGCGCGACCGCGAGGGCGAGCCCCATCAGGTGACGAGGAGGTACACACCGACGGCGAGCCCGAGCGCCACCACGCACCAGCGCAGGACGTTCTCCGGCATCCGCCGCGCGATCCGGGCGCCGAGGTAGCCGCCGACCAGGGTGGTGGGCGCGAGGACCGCGACCGCCGTCCAGTCCACGGGGGCGCGGAGCCCGAAGATCACCACGGTGACCGTCGCGGCGACGAGCGAGAGCAGACCCTTGAGGGCGTTGAGCCGGACGAGGGTGTCGTTGGCCAGCAGCGACAGCACCGAGATCAGGAGGACGCCGAGCGCCCCGCCGAAGTAGCCGCCGTACGCACCGGCGAGGAACACCGCCGGGAGCAACCAGGCGGTCCGGTCGGGCGCCTCGGGGTCCGGGGTGCCGATCCACCGCTTCAGGTAGGGGCCGAGCGCCATGAGGACGCTGGCCAGGATGACCAGGGCGGGGACGACGGCGTCGAACACCGAGCCGGGCAGGACCAGCAGCAGGATGCAGCCCACGACCGAGCCGAGGGCGGCCACGAGGCAGGTCAGGACGATGCGGCGGCGCTGTTCGCGCAGCTCCCGCCGGTTGCCGACGACGATCCCGACATAGCCCGGCCACTGGGCGATGGAGTTTGTGACGTTCGCGGCCAGCGGGTTCAGGCCCACGGCCAGCAGTGCGGGGAAGACGAGCAGGGAGCCGCCGCCCGCGACCGCGTTGACCGCACCGGCCACCAGCCCCGCGGCGAGGAGGAAGACCAGCTGACCCGGCGACGCGCCCACCACGGCCGGAACAGTAGACGGGCGCTCGGCGTGCCGCTCGGCCGTCGTCCGTAACGTCCGGATGCCGGAGGTGCGACTACTGCATTGCGCAACGGTCGGGGGTCGGGCGCACCATGGGGGTCCGCGGGATCATCGGTCCCGCGCGGGGGGAGGTCGCGATGTCGCAACGATGGGGCGTGGTGCTGGCGACGGTGCTCATCCTCGCCTGGTGCGTCGTACCGATCTGGATCCTGCTGCAGCGACCCGGGGCCGCGACGCGCGCGGTGCGGGCGGCGGTGGCCGGGGTGGTCGCCGTCGTCGGGCTCGGGGCGCTGCTGGCGGCGTGGGTCGGGACGTCGGCGGGCGAGCACACGCTGCGCACCTTCCTGACCGGCCCGGCGGCGACGACGGCCCGCCCGCCGCTGGCCGCGCCCGCGCCGGGCGTTCCCTCGACGACGTCGACGGACACGACGCTCCCGTCGACCTCGTCCACGGGGAGCACGGTGGCCGCGACCGCGGCGGCTCCGCAGCCGGTCGCCGCTCCGCCGGCCCGGGGCGCGGCGCCGGACACGGAGGAGGCCGGCGACGGGGACGAGGCGGGGGACGAGGCGCAGGACGCCGGGCACGAGGGACGGGTGCTCGCCGAGGCGGCGTCGCAGCCCCGCGGGGCGGCACCGGCCGGTCGCCGCGCGGTGTCCGCGCCCGGTGCCGGCGAGCAGCACGCGCCCGCGGCCGAGGGCGCGCCGGCGTGGCACGAGGCGCTCCCGGTCGCGCCGCCCGCCGGGCAGGGCCCGACCGGTCCTCCTTCCGCAGGTCAGACGGGTCCGACGCCCACCGCGCCGGTGCTGCCGCCGAGCACCGTCCCGACCACCCCGGCGAGCTCACCCCCGACGACCCCGCCGACGACCCCGCCGACGACCCCGCCGACGACCCCCCCGACGACCCCGCCCACGACGGTGACGACGGCGCCCCTGACGCCGTCGCCGACGAAGACCCGCCCGGCCCGGCCCACGGGCACCACCGCGACCGAGGGCGCACCGGCCACGACCGCGCCCACCCGCACCTCGACCGCACGTCCGACGCCGAAGCCCACGCCTCGGCCGACACCGACCACCCTGCCGACCACGCCCGCGGCCGTCAGCCCGACCACGACGACGACCACGCCGCCGACCTCCTGACCGGGTCACACCCGCGCTCCGCCCCCGCCGGTCCCCGCGCTAGCATCGGTCCTGCGGACGAGCTGGCCGGGCGACCGCGTCGGCATCACGCCGCCGAGGAAAGTCCGGACTCCACAGGGCAGGGTGGTTGTCAACGGCAACCCGGGGCGACCCGCGGGACAGTGCCACAGAGAACAGACCGCCGTGCGCCCCCGGGCGTGCGGTAAGGGTGAAACGGTGGTGTAAGAGACCACCAGCACCCCGGGTGACCGGGGTGGCTCGGTAAACCCCACCCGGAGCAAGGCCAAGAGGCCTCCCCTCGGGGAGGCTGCGCAGGTGTTCGAGGGCGGCCCGTCCGAGCCTGCGGGTAGGCCGCTCGAGCCTGCCGGTGACGGCAGGCCTAGATGGATGGTCGCCGAACGGAGCGCCGCGAGGCGCCCGGGAACAGGATCCGGCTTACAGGCCGGCTCGTCCGCCCCGACCTCGCAGCGCGCGAGGATGCCTTTCCGAATCGCGTGGAGGGCGGGGCGGCGACCGCGGCGGGCTGACTCCGGCTTCGCACCAACCCGCCGGCGGGACCCCGAGCGCCCTGATCGCGACGTCGCGTGTCCGACGCGGCAGGGCTGCCTCGGGCCCGAGTGCGGCGTCTACTCGTCGGTGAAGGTGCCCAGGGTGCGGAAGTTGAGGTAGTCGCGGAGAGTCAGCGCGACCTCGCCGAAGTGCAGAACATCGCCCTCGGTCATCGAGAACGGCTCGGTGTTGGCCAGCTGGACGGTGCCGTCCTCGGCGGGGACGGTTTCGAAGCGGAGCTCGCGGACCCCGTCCGGGGTGAGCAGGTGCGCGGTGCACTCAGCGGGTTGCATCCCCGGGGCGTACCCCCGTCGTCCGACGTCACTCGGCTCACCGCGTGAGGTGGTGCACCACCGGGAGGACCCGGCTCGTGCTGCGTGGGGGCAGCGCGATGTCGAGGCGGTGCGGCCCGTCCGCTCGAGCAGAGTCGCTCAGGTGAGCGGCTCCGCCAACTGCCGGTTGAGCGCGAGGGACAGCTGCATCTCCACGGCCCCGGCCGGTTCCCGCCACCGTGGCCCGCCGAGCACGGCCGTGATCCGCTCCAGCCGCTGGTAGACGGTGTTGACGTGGATCCCGAGCGCCCGGGCGGTGGCGGGCGGGCTCTGACCTGCCGAGAAGTAGGCCTCGACGGTCGCCAGCAGCGTCGACCCGTTCGCGCGGTCGTAGGCCGTCAGCGGCCCCAGGGTGCGCCCGAGGAGCCGCCGGATCTGGTCGGGGTCCGCGTGCTCGAGCACGGTGCCGAGCATGCCCAGCTCGGACAGCGAGGTGCCGTGCCCCTCCCGGCCGAGGGCGAGCAGCAGCCGGTGGCACCGGGCCGCCGAGCGGTGCAGGCCGCGCACGACCCGGGCGGTCGCGCCGGGGCCGGCGGCGCCCGCCGTGACCGGCTGCCCGGCCGCGGTGGACAGCTCGTCGACGGCGAGCCGGGCGGCCTCGTCCGGGTCGAGCCCGGGCACCACCAGGACGACGGTGCCGCCGTGCGCACCGGCCAGCCCGCCGTGGCGCTCCGCGAGGTCGACGGCGGCGCAGACGAGCGGCTGGTCCGGCGCCGGTCCGCGGCCCTGCCTGCTCGCCGCACTGCTGGCCACCACGACCGTGTGCGGCCGCTCGAAGTCCGCGATGCCCGAGCGCACGGCCCGCCGCTGCAGCACCGCCCAGTTCGGCGCGCGGTCCGCAAGAAGGTCCGCCAGGAGCTCGGCCCGCACCTCCCGGGCGACGAGCGCGCTCTGCCTGCTCATCACGAGCAGCAGGGCCGCCGTCTGCGCCGCCCGTTCGAGGGTGCGCTCGTCCGCGGCGGACAGGGGAGCGGCCCGGACTAGCCGCAGGCGCCCCAGCGACTCCTCGCCCACCCGGATCTCGACCTCGTGGCCGTCCGACCGGTCGACGCCGGTGTCCTCGCCGCACTCGGCGAGCACCGTGCCGTCCGCGGCCAGCAGGAGTGCGGTGCCGCCGAGGATGCGGCGGACGGCCCGGACGAGCTCGGACACGTCCGTGCGCTCGAGGGCGAGGGGCATGAGCTGCTCGTGGGCGAAGGCGGCCCGCTCGAGCGCGTGACGCTGGGCCGCGAGCCGGGCGCCCGCCTCCCTGAGTTCCGTGGTGACGGACTGGGTGCGCTCGTAGAGGCGGGCGTTCTCGATCACGACGGACGCGTGGGCGGCGAGCGAGGACAGCAGCGCGAGCTCGGCCTGGTCGAAGTCGCGGCGGACGCGGTTCGCGGCGAAGAGCGCGCCGATCACCGTGGCGCCGGTCTTCATCGGCACGCCCGCGATGCTGACGATGCCGTCGGCCCCGACCGCGGCGGCCACCAGCGGGTCGTGCCGGATGCGCTCGTCGACGAGGTAGTCGGAGGTCGCGAGCGCCTGCGCGGTCTGGATCACGAAGCCGCCGACGCCGTAGCCGGGCCGCTGCCGCACGGCGCGGATGCCGTCCGTCCGCGTGCCGACGGTGACCCGCATGTAGGCGTCGCCGGTGGAGTCGTCGACCAGGGCGATGTACGCGGAGTCCGACCCCAGCAACCGCCGCGCCCGCTCCACGATCGCCCGGAGCACCTCGTCGCTGCTGCGCAGCGAGGTCAGGTCGCGCGCCGTCGCGTAGAGGGCGGCGCCCTCCCGCTCCCGGCGCCGACGCAGGTCGAGCAGGTCCCGCACGGCCAGCGCGTCGGCCGCCGCGCGCACCGCGGCGGGCCCCGCCCGCAGCCCCGACACCACGGCGGTGACGATCTCGGCCGGCGCGTCGTCGGCGAGGAGTTCCACGACGTGGGTGAGGGTGTCGGCGACGCTCGTCGCCGGGGCAGGTCGTTCGGGGGACTTCAGGGGGGACATCCACGGCCCTCCGGTGCTTGACGAACGATCGTTCAGTGAGTGTAGGCGGGTGTGATCGCCCGGGGCAACGGTCCGTGCGGCGTCCGTCGCTCGACCGGGCAGCTCGACGGGCGGCTCGGCCGGATCAGCCGGGGACGAGGTCGTCCAGGGGGATGTGGTCGAGGATCCGGTACAGCTGCAGCGCGACCTGCACGCTCAGCGAGCCCTCCGGTTCGCGCCAGCGCCGGTGGCCCAGCACCCGGTCGATCCGGTCCATCCGCTGGTAGACGGTGTTGGGGTGCAGCTGCAGGGACTTCGCGGCGGCGCGGGGGTTCTGGCCCGCGGCGAAGTAGCCGTCCAGCGTGCGCAGCAGGTCCGTGCCGTGCTCGGAGTCGTAGCGCTGAAGCGGCGTGACCGTCTGCGCGAGCAGGGCGCGGACCTGCGCCCGGGAGGTACCGTCGAGGATCAGCCCCAGCGCGCCGAGCTCGTCCGTGGTGGCGCCCTCGCCCTCCCGGCCCAGGGCGAGAAGCAGGCGGTGGCAGCGGTCCGCCTCCCGGTGCGCGGCCCGCAGCTCGCGCGCCGTGGTGGCGGGGCCGGCGACGCCCGCGGTCACCCGGCCGGCGGTCGCCCGGCTCAGCTGCTCGGGAAGCTGACGGGCCGCGACGGCCGGATCGACCCCGGGCAGCAGCACCACGACGTGCGCCCCGTGCTCCAGCGCGAGGCCGCCGGTGCGGCCGGCCTGCCCGGTCGCCGCCCGCAGCAGCGAACGGCGGCCGGCGTCGTCGGCCGTCACCACGGCGACCGCGTGGGGGCGCCGCAGGTCCAGGCCGCACGACCCCGCCCGGCGGGCCCGGCGCTCGAAGGCGGCCCAGTCCGGTTCGCGCTCGGCCAGCAGCTCCTCGACGAGCTCGCCGCGCAGCCGCTGCTCGGTCACTGACACCTGCCGCTCCATGAGCCGGAGCAGGGCGGCGGTCTGCGCGGCCCGCTCCAGGATGCGGACGTCCGTGCCCGGTACGGGGCCGGCGGCGTCGAGGACCAGATGACCGAACCGCTCGCCGCCGGCCCGGATCGGTGCGGCCCAGGCCGTGGGACCGAGGCGGACCGCTCCGGTCGCGTCCGGGGGGACGTCGTCCGGCGCACCGGGGGGCTCGGCGGCGGGGTCGGCGGGCCGGGCCGCCGCCGCGACGACGGTCCCGTCCGGGTCCACGGCGGCCACACCCGCGTCGAGCATCTCGGCCACGGTCTCGACGAGGTCCGCGAGGTCGGCCCCGCGCAGGGCCATCGGGATGAGCCGCTCGTGGGCGGCGCTCGCGCGCTCGAGTGCCTCGCCGTGTCGAGCGAGCTCGGCGTTCGCCTCGCGCAGGCGGCGGGCCGTGGCCTCGGCGTCGCCGAAGAGCCTCGTGTTCTCGATGACGATGGACGCGTGGTCGGCGAGCGCCGAGAGCAGTGAGATCTCCTCGCGTTCGAAGGTGCGCTCGTGCCGGTTGGCCACGAACAGCGCGCCGATCACGGACCCGCCGAGCCGCATCGGCACCCCGGCCATGCTGACGATGCCGTCCTGGACCACCGCGTCGGCGACCGCCGGATCGCGCGTGATGCGCGGATCGGTGAGGTAGTCGCGGGTCGCGAAGGGTTCGCCGGTCGCCACGATCAGGCCGCCGACCCCGCTGCCCACCGGTTGTCGCACGGACTCGATCGCCCTGGTCACGGTGCCGAGCGTGACCCGCATGTAGACGTCCTCGCGGACCGGGTCGACCAGGGCGAGGTAGGTCGCGTCCGTGCCCAGCAGCTGGCGCGACCGGGCGACGATCGCGTCCAGCGCCTCGTCGGGGTCCCGCAGCGCGGCCAGCCCGCGCGCGGTCTCGAGGAGGGCCTGGGTCTCCTTCTCGCGGCGCTTGCGCCGCTGGAGCCGGGTCCGCACGATCGCGCCCCGGCGCAGCGCGTGCAGCAGGGTCTCGCGCCCGGGCCCGGGTGCGCGGGCCTCGACGAGCTCCGCCAGCCGGTGGAAGGCCTCGTCGGGTGCCTCCGTCGCCAGCAGGCGGAGCAGTCGGGCGAGGGTCTCCTCCACGGTGAGGTCCTCGTCGGGCACGGATCACCTCCGGCTACCGGTCACTGATCGATCGTTCAGTGACCGGTAGCCTACGGAGCGGAACCGGCCGGAGGGATCCCACGAACAGCCCAATCCGGACGACCGGTGCGGCGCGCGCCCGGACCCTCGCCGTCGACCGTCGCCCGGGACCGTCGCCCCGGGACCGTCGCGGTCAGAGCGTCGCAGCCGGGAACTTGGCGGCGACCCGCTCCTGGCTCACCTTCGGGGTCCAGCGGTCCTCCTCGTCCGCCCAGATGTCGCGCAGCTTCGGGATGACCTGGGTGCCGACGAGGTGGTTGTTCTTCGCCGCCACGTCCTCGGCGAGGTTCCCCATGTGCATGCAGGTGATGAGCTGCCCGATGCGCAGGTCGGTGACCAGCTTGCGGACACGCTGCTCGACCCGCTCCGGGGTGCCGGCGATGATGTAGCCGAGCTCGTCGTACTCCCAGAAGGACAGCTCGCCGCGCTGGGCCTTGAGCCGCTCCTCGGCGGAGATCGTCTTCGCCCGGGTCAGGTTCTCCCGGATCGACGCCTGGGAGGTGTAGCCGGGCGGCGTCGCCTGCCAGATCGCCGTCGGGTTCTGCCGGTAGAAGTACTTCACCGCGTCCGCGTACTGCCGCTCCGCCTCCTCGTCGGTGTCCGCGCAGCAGATCACCTGGGTGAAGGCCATCCGGTTCGGGTTCATGTTCCCGCCGGTCGCCTCCGTGTGGTCCCAGAAGCCCTTGACGATCGGCTCGGCGGACTGGCGGCCCGAGAAGGAGAGGTAGCCGTAGCAGTAGTCGAAGGCGTTGACCACGTCCCAGGTCTCGACGCTGCCGCTGCCGGGGATCCACACGGGGATCTCGTCCTGGACGGGCCGCGGCCACGGGTTGACGTAGCGCAGTTTGGTGTACTTGCCGTTGAACGCGAACGGCTCCTCGGTCTTCCACGCCCTGATGATCAGCTCGCGGGCCTCGTGGAACCGCTCACGCAGCTCGACGGGAGGCACGCCGTAGGAGAACGCGCTGTCCATCGGGGTGCCGAACACGATGCCCGCGATGACCCGCCCGCCCGACAGCGCGTCGAGCATCGCGATCTCCTCGGCGACCCGGATCGGCGGGTTGTACAGCGCCAGCGAGTTGCCGCACAGGGCGATCGCGGCGTTCTCGGTGGTCGCGGCCAGGATCGACGCGATGAGGTTGGGCGAGGGCGTCATCGCCAGCGAGGTCTGGTGGTGCTCGTTGAGCAGCAGCGAGTCCCAGCCGAGGCCGTCCGCCTGCTGCATCAGCCGGATGTAGGTGTGGTAGTCCTCGCCGACCTGCCGGGGATCCGCGTAGGCGGCCGGCGGGGTCACCCAGGAGCTCTCGACCGTGTCGCCGTACTCCGGCGGCAGCTTGCTGTAGTACTGCTGGGCGAACCAGTGGAACTTCACTTCTGCGTCTCCAGGGTGCGGTTGGCGGGTGCGGTGGCCATGGCGCCGCCGTCGACCCGGTAGGTCTCGCCGTTGACGAAGGCGGACTCGTCCGACGCCAGGAACAGCACCATGTTGGCGATGTCCTCGGGCTCGCCGACCCGCGGCGAGGCGACCCCCTCCAGGGCCCGCACCGGCAGTTCGGGCACCGCGTCGAGCAGTTGCCGGGTGCGGATCACGCCGGGCGCGATGGCGTTGGACCGCACGCCGTCCTTGCCGTGCTGCGCGGCGACGAACCGGGTCAGGCCCACGACGGCGGCCTTGGTCGTGCCGTAGGCGGTCAGGGCGGGGCTGCCGCGCAACCCGCCGACGGACGCCATGTTGATGATCGACCCGCCGCCGTTGCGGACCATGTGCGGCAGCGCGAACTTGCACATCAGGAAGATGCTGCGGACGTTGGTCGCGAACGCCCGGTCCCACATCTCGAGGCTCGTGTCGATCACGGAGCCGTCGGTGAACCAGGCGTCCGGCCCGACGAGCGCTGCGTTGTTGTGGATGACGTCGACGCGCCCGTGCTTCTCGATCACGGTGCCGACGAGGGCCTCGATGGACCCCGCGTCCGTGGCGTCGAAGTGCACCGCCTCCGCCTCGCCGCCGATCTCGGCGGCCACCTGCTTGGCCCCGTCGAGGTTGATGTCGGCGATCACCACGGTGGCACCCTCGCGCGCGAGCGTTCGGGCCGTCGCGGCCCCGATCCCCGCGGCACCGCCCGTGACCAGCGCGATCTTGCCCTCTACCCGTCCCATGTGGACCCCTCCCTCAGCCGGCCAGGAACGCGGACACGGCGGACACGAACTCGTCCTCCTGCTCGACCATCGGGTAGTGGCCCGCGGCCTCGATGCGGTGCAGTCGCGCGTCCGGGATCAGCCGGACGAACTCCTCGGCGTAGGAGACGGGGAGCAGCCCGTCGGAGGTCCCGTGCACGACCAGTGTGGGGGCGTCGATCAGCGGGAGCCGCCGGCGCAGCCCGCGCTCGGCGATGGGCCACATGAACTTGGTGGCGCAGCCGAGGTTGCGGGCGGAGAACAGGATCGGGGCGTGCGGGTCGTCCGGGTCGGGCACGAAGTTCGTCGGCTCGACCTCGGGCGGGTCCGCGTGCCACTTGGCCGCCTTGACCTGGTCGGCGGGGCCGAAGGGGTCCAGCGTCGGCTCGTCGTCCAGCCAGAGGCCGTAGGCGTTGACCAGCACGAGGCGGCGCACCAGCTGCGGGGCGACCGCGGCGAGCTCGGCGGCGAACATCCCGCCCAGCGAGTGGCCGACGACGTCGACGGACTCCAGGCCCCAGGACTCGACCAGCTCGCGGTAGTAGAGGGCGACGTCCTGGACGTCCGTGAAGTGCTCGAAGCCGGTCGAGTTCCCGTACCCGGGCTGCTCGGGCGCGAGCACCCGGTGGTCGGCGGCGAGCCGCTTGAGGAACCCGGCGCCGCCGGGGTGGCGTTCGTAGCCGTGCAGGTAGAGCAGCGGCGCGCCGGAGCCCTCCTCCCACAGCTCGACGTCGAACGTCCCGATGTTCGGGATCTCCAGCGTGGTCATGTCGCTCCCGGTTCGTGAGCAGGGTCTGGGGTGCAGCAGGTCGGACGTGGTCAGAAGTCGTGGCCCAGGCCGCCGATCGGGGGCATCCCCGAGTGCGCCCACAGGCCGCCGTCCGCGACGAGGTGGGTGCCGGTGACGAAGGAGGCCTCGTCGGAGGCGAGGAACAGCACGGCGTTCGCGATCTCCTCGGCCCGGCCGTAGCGGCCCATCGGGATCGCCTCCCGGATGTCCTCCCAGGTCCGCGGGGCGGCGTCGTGCAGCCGGTCGATGGGCGGGGTGCCGATCGGGCCGGGGCACACCGCGTTGCACCGGATCCCCTTGCGGGCGTACTCGATCGCCGTGACCCGGGACAGGTTGACGACGCCGGCCTTCAGCACGTTGTAGGCGCCGAGCCCGTAGTCGCCCGCGAGGCCGGACACCGAGGCGGTGTTGACGATCGCACCGCGGCCCTGCGCCAGCATCGGCACGAGGGCCACCTTGATCGCGTACCAGTAGGCGACGAGGCTCGCGTCGAGCGATCGCCGGAACCCCTCCAGCGAGAGGTCGCCGACGCGGCCCGGCTCGAAGGCGACGTGGTTGTTGTGCAGCACGTCGAGCGTGCCGTGCCGGTCGAGCGCGAACCCGATCAGGGCGTCGATCTCCTCGGACCGCGAGGCGTCGCAGACCCGCAGGTCGATCGTCCCGCCCGCCTCCCGGACCTCGGCGACGATCTTCTCGCCGGCCGCCTCGTCGATGTCGGCGATCACCACGGCCGCGCCCTCCCGGGCGAAGGCCCGCGCCGTCGCGGCCCCGATCCCCGAACCGCCGCCGGTGATCACGGCGACCTTGCCGTCGAGCCGCATGCGAGGGCCTCCCGTGCTGGTGGGACGGTGTGCGGGGCCGGCCGGTCGACCGGCGCCCCGCCTCCGAGTCTGGGATCGGCGCGGGGGAGGGACAACGGACGGATGCCCACCCCCGGGGCGGGATCCGTGGGTGTTCCTCCACCCGCGCCGGGGCGGCCCGGTGGGGTGTGCCCCTCCCCACCGGGCCCGTCGGCGTCAGCCCGCGGTGACCCCGACGCCGTAGAAGGTCGGTGCGTAGGCGGGCCGGTAGCCCTCCGGGAACACCGCCTTGTCGGTCCACGCCGACGGCGGGTAGTGCGCGTGCAGCGGGAAGCTCTTGAGGATCTTCTTCTCCTCCTCGATCATCCGGTGCATCGCCGGGAGCCGGGCGTCCCGGGTCGCGCCGCTGAGGGCCTCGAGCCACGCCTTCTCGAACTCCGGGGTGGTGGTGTTCCACGGGTTGGCGTACTGGCCCGGCAGGCTCGCCTGGTACACCGTCGTCGGGTCCTGGAAGGGCGCGCCCATGCCCGGGAAGGCGTTGCCCTCCTGCCGGCCGTAGAAGGTCTGCGGCGTGGTCGGCGACTCGATCACCCGGGTCGTCGCGCGCAGCCCGGACTCCGCCAGCATCGGCACCAGCGCCTCGGCCACCGCGCGGTGGTCGTCCAGGCTGGGCACGAGCATCTCGAAGTCGACGCCGTTCGGGTAGCCGGCCTGCGCGAGCAGCTGCCGGGCCTTGGCCGGGTCGTAGCTGTAGTCGGGGTTGGCCGGCGTGACCTTCTGGTCGAAGGCCCAGTAGTCCGGCGGCATGTACTGCGCGACCGGCTTGCCCAGCCCGAAGAACACGCCGTCGACGATCGCCTGGCGGTCCACCGCGTGCTGGAAGGCCTGCCGGACCTCCAGCTTGTCGAAGGGCGGCTTACCGGTGTTCATGTACATCGACATGATCGACAGGCTCTTGGACTCGGCGGTGTTGAGCCCGGCGTTCTTGGCCTGGTCGGCCTGGGACGGGTCCAGGTAGGTGAGCTCGGCCTGGCCGGTCTGCAGCATGTTCAGCCGGGTCGGCGCGGAGGTCTGCACGTAGATCTCGTAGTGCGCGGCCTTCGCGGCCTCCGGGTCCCAGTAGCCCTCGGTGCGGTCGTAGCGGCTGACCTGGCCGGGGATGTACTCGACCAGCCGGGCCATGCCGGAACCGACCGGCTTCTGGTCGAGGTCCGGGTTCTTCATCGCGGCCGGGCTGATCATGCTGCCCGGGGTGCCGCTGAACAGCGCGGGGAGGTTGCCGCCGGGGCCGGACAGGTTGATCCGGACGGTGGTCGGGTCGACGACCTCGGCGCCCGCGACGCGGGCCATCGCGCCCTTCTGCGTGCTGCCGTCCAGGGTCTTCATCCGCTCGATGTTCGCCTTGACCGCCGCGGCGTCGAACTTCGTGCCGTCGGAGAAGGTGACGTCGTCCCGCAGCTTCATGACCAGCGCGGTCTCGTTGTCGACGAACTCCCAGGAGGTGGCGAGCTGCGGCACGAGCTCGCCGTTCTCGTTCTCCCGGATGAGCTGGTCGTAGACCAGCCGGAAGAAGATCATGTCCCACGGGTTGGCGGACTTGTGCGGGTCGAACGTCGACGGGTTCTGCACGAAGACGTAGCGGAAGGTGCCGTTCGGGTCGAGCGTCCCGCCCCCGGACCCGCCGCCCCCGCCGGATCCGCCTCCGCAGGCGGACAGCACCACGGCCAGGACGGCCAGCAGGACCGCCGCCACTCTCGAACGGGTGCGGCGCAGCGTCGTTGCTGTGGTCACACGGGTCTCCTCGTCTGAGCGACCGGGGATGGCGCGGGACACCGGACCACCCGGGTCCGCCCGCGCGCAGGGACGTCCGCCACTGTGACCGCGGGCATCCCGGGGGACAACGGGAGTCCGACCACCAGCGGGCCGCGTCGGATGGGCGGACGCACATCGGGGCGATACACGTGATCTCGCCGGCCCGCGGTCTCGTGATCGTCGTGAGCGTGACGCTGCGGTCGTGTCGACGACCATCAGGTGACGCTCGCCGCGATCTTCGCCGGAGCGCCGCGGACGTGATCAGCACGAGCGTGACGGGGCGGTCGTCGCGGCGACCATGGCGTCACGCTCGTGCTGATCATGGTGCGGCGGCACGGACGACGTCCGCGGCCGCCGCGCGCATCCGTCCGGCGAGCAGTCCGCGCTCGTCGGTCAGGTCCAGCACGCGGCGGCCGCGGAGGAGCACTACGCGGCGACCCCGACCCCGCGGAGGCTGAACATGAAGTTCACCCGGTAGCCCTCGGTCGGGAGCACCACCTTGCTCGTGTACGCCATCGGCGGGGTGTGCTGGTGGATCGGCACGCGCTTGCGGATGCCCTTCTCGCTCTCGACCATCTGCCGCACGGCGGGGGCGCGGGCCTGGGGGTCGGTCCCGAGCAGGGCGGAGCCGTACGCGGTGATGAACTGCGGGGTGCTGACGTTCCACGGGTTGTAGAACTGGTCCGGCAGCTCCGGCAGATAGGCCGTCGTCGGGTCACCGACGGGCGAGCCCATGCCGATCAGGGCGTTGCCCTCCTCGCGGGAGAAGAAGGTGTCTGCCGTGGTGGCGGCGTCGATCACCCGGGGCTTCACCCTGAAGCCGCCCGCCTCGAGCATCGGGATCAGCGCCTCGGCGGCCGACCGGTGGCTGTCGATGCCGGGGATCAGGAACTCGATCTCGACGCCGTTCGGGTACCCCGCCTCGGCGAGCAGCTGCGTGGCGCGCGCCGGGTCGTAGTTGAAGTCCGGCGCGTCCGGCGTGACGGCGGGGTCGTAGCCCCAGTGGTCCGGCGGCAGGAACTGGGCGACGGGGATGCCGTAGCCGAAGAACACGCCGTCCACGATCGCCGTGCGGTCGATGGTGTGCTCCAGGGCCTGCCGGGCCTCGAGCTTGTCGAACGGCGCCTTGCCCGGGTTCATGAAGAAGTTGAGGATCGCGGTGCTCGCCGAGGCCTCGGCGTTGAGCCCGGCCGCCTTGGCCTGGTCGGCCTGCGAGGCCTCGAGGTTGGCGATGTCCGCCTGGCCGCCGATCAGCATGTTCATCCGGGTGGTGGCCTGCGGCTGCACGTAGATCTCGTACCGGGCGGCCCTGGCCGCGTCCTTGTCCCAGTAGTTCGGGTTCCGCTCGAACCGCACGACCTGGTTCGGCACGTACTCGACCAGCGAGGCCATGCCGGAGCCGACGGGCTTCTGGTCGAGGTCCGGGTTGTCGAACGCCGCCGGGCTGATCATCACGCCCGCCGAGCTCGAGAGGAAGTTGGGCAGGTTGCCCCCCGGGCCGTTCAGGTTGATCCGGATCTGCGTCGGTGACACGACCTGCACGTCCTGGATCGCCCGGATCAGGCCCTTCACCGCGCTGGTCTCGGCGAACCGCGCCCGGTCCAGGTTCGCCTTCGCGGCGGCCGCGTCGAACCTGGTGCCGTCGACGAACGTGACGTCGTCACGGAGGTCGAGCACCAGCGCCTTCCCGTCGTCGACGAACTCCCACCTCGTCGCCAGCTGCGGCTTGAGCTCGCCGAACGTGTCCGCCCGGATGAGGTGGTCGTAGGGCAGCTGGTAGACGACGTTGTCCCACGGGTTGCCGGACTTGTGCGGGTCGAACGTCGACACCGCCTGCGACCAGGCGAAGCGCAGCGTCGCGTTCGGGTCGGCCTCGGTCGCCTGCCCCGAGCCCGACCCACCTCCGCTCCCGCCACCGCACGCGGCGGCCACCAGCGCCACCACGGCGAGCAGCACCGCCAGCACCCTGGACGACGCTCTCCTGTCACGCACCATCGCGCTCCCTCTCCTCGAGAAGTCCGCCGTGTCCCGGGCGGAACGTCAGAACCCGCCAGGTCGCCGTCCCGGGGGTCCGGCGGACCATCTCCAGGTCGGCCGGCAGCCGGTCAGCCCGCCGCGACCGCGACGCCGCGGAACACCGGGGCGTAGGCCGGCTTGTAGCCCGGCGGGAAGATCACCCTGTCCGTCCAGACGCTGGGCGGCTGGGCCGCGTAGATGCCGAACTGGCGCCGGAGGTCCTTCTCACCCTCGATCATCCGGTGCACCGCCGGCAGCCGCTCCTCCCGCGTGGCGCCGACCAGGGAGTCGTTCCAGGCCTGGGTGAACTCCGGCGAGGTCGTGTTCCAGGGGTTGGTGAACTGCCCGGCCAGGTTCGACTCGTACTGCGTGGAGGGGTCGACGAAGGGGGCGCTCGCCCCGATGTAGGCGTTGCCCTCCTGCCGGCCGAAGAAGGTGGCAGGCGTGGTCGCCGGCTCGATGACCCGGGTCCGCGGGCGCAGGCCCACCGCCTCGAGCATCGGGACGACGGCCTCGGACACGGCCCGGTGGTCGTCGAGCGCGGGGATGAGCATCTCGAACTCGGTGCCCGCCGGGTACCCGGCCTGCGCCAGCAGCTGCTTCGCCTTCTCCGGGTCGTAGCTGTACTCCGGCCCGTCCCAGGCGACCTTCTCGTCGTAGGCCCAGTGCCCCGGCGGGATCAGCTGCGAGGTCGGCGCGCCGATGCCGAACAGCACCCCGTCGACGATCGCCCTGCGGTCGATCGCGTGCTCCATCGCCTGCCGCACCTCGAGCTTGTCGAAGGGCGCCTCGGCGGTGTTCACGGTCATGCGGAAGATCGTCGTGCTCTGCGACGGCGCGACGTTCACGCCCGCGGCCACCGCCTGGTCCTGAGTGGACGGGTCCAGATAGGTCATGTCGATCTGGCCGGTGGTCAGCATGTTTAGCCGGGTCGGCGAGGAGGTCTGCACGTAGACCTCGATCCCGGCGACCTTCACCGCGTCCGGGTCCCAGTAGTTCGGGGCCTTCGCGTAGCGGGTCACCTGGCCGGGGACGTACTCCGTCATCGTGAACATGCCCGAGCCGACGGGCTTCTGGTCCAGGTCCGGGTTGTCGAACGCCGCTGGGCTGATCATGGAGCCGTGCCGCTCGGTGAACAGCGCGGGCAGGTTGCCGCCGGGGGAGCTCAGGTTCAGCCGGACCGTCGTCGGGTCCGGCGTGTCGACGGACGCGATGGCCCGCAGCGCGCCCTTGACCGCGCTGGTCTCCAGCGTCTTGGCGCGTTCGAGGTTGGCCTTCACCGCGGCGGAGTCGAACTTCGTGCCGTCGTGGAAGGTGACGTCGTCCCGGAGCGTGAGCTGGAGGACCTTGCCGTCGTCGAGGAACTCGTAGCCGGTCGCCAGCATCGGGGCGATCTCGCCGTTCTGGTCCTCCTGCAGCAGCTGGTCGTAGACCAGCCGCAGGTTGACCATGTCCCAGGCGTTGCTGGAGCGGTGCGGGTCGAAGCTGGAGACGTTCTGCACGAACGCGTACCGCAGGATCGCGTTCGGGTCCGGGGTCGCCGCGGCACCGGAGCCCGCGCCGCCACCACCGCAGGCGGTGACGAGCAGCGCGAACACGGCGACCAGACCGGCGAGCAGCCGCCGGGACGAAGGAGCCCTCACCGGGCACTCCTCTCTCGGTCTGGGGCCTCAGCCCGTGAACTGGCCACCGGCGGGGTGCAGGATCTGCCCGGTGGTGAAGGACGACTCGTCGCTCGCGAGGTAGAGGCAGGCGGCCGCCGACTCGGCCGCGGTGCCGAGCCGGTTCATCGGCGTGATGCTCATGGCCATCGCGAAGGCCGTCTCGTTGTCCTCGAGCCCCGCGATCATCGGTGTGGCCGTGTAGCCGGGGCCGACGGCGTTGACCCGCACGCCCGTCGTCGCCAGCTCCAGCGCCATGACCTTGGTGAGCATCCAGACGCCGGCCTTGGAAACGCAGTACGGCGAGGCGCCGGCCAGCGGGATCTTCGCCGCGGTCGAGGCGATGTTCACGATCGACCCGCCGTCGCCCTGGGCGAGCATCTGCCGGGCCAGGGCGCGGTCGGTGAACAGCACGCCGAGGACGTTCACGTCGAGCACCCGCCGGAAGTTGTCCGGCTCCAGGTTGACGACGTGCGTCGCGTCGCCCCGGGCCGTCCGGGTCTGGATGTTGCTGGCGCCCTGCGCGGTGGCGACGCCCGCGGCGGCCACGCCGACGTCGACGCGCCCGAAGGTCTCGACCGCGGCGGCGACGAGCGCGTCGCAGTCGGCCTCGGAGGTGGTGTCGGTGCGCACGTAGCGGGCCGAGCGGCCCGTCTTCTCCACCAGCGCGACCGTCTCGGCGCCGTCCTGGAGGTCGCCGACGACGACGTCCGCACCCTCCTCGGCGAACCGCACGGCGGTCGCCCGGCCGATGCCGCTCGCGCCTCCGGTGATCACGGCGACCTTGCCGTCGAGACTGCCCATGTGTCGATCTCCTCCTAGAACGTGAGGACGAGCCGGCCGCGGGTGCCGCCCGCCTGCAGGCGCTCGTGCGCGGCCGCGGCCCCCGCGGCCGGGTAGGTGTCCGCGACGCGCAGCGTCAGCCGCCCGTCGAGGACGAGCTGGGCGAGCTTGGCGATCTCGGCGCCGTCGGTGAGGTGGTCGCGGACCATCACCGGGTGGATGCGGATGTCCCGCTCGGTCGGGCCCGCCCAGAACCGGACCGTGGCCAGCGCCCCGCCGTCGCGCACGATCGGCAGGGCGCCCGCGTCGAGCACGGCGGCGTCGATCAGCCCGTCGACGCCCTCGGGCACCGCGGCCCGGAAGGCCGCCACCTCCTCGCCGACCTCCCGCGAGGCGCGGACCACCACGTCCGCGCCGAGGCCGCGGACGAGCTCCTCGTCCTGCGCGAAGGCGTCGGCGACGACCCGCAGGCCCGCGATCCGGCCGAGCTCGATCGCGTACCCGCCGACGGCGCCGGCCGCCCCGGTCACGCCGAGCGTCCGTCCCGCGGTGAGGCCGAGGTGCAGCAGTGCGGAGTAGACGGTCAGCCCGTTCATCGGCAGCGTGGCCGCCTCGACGTCGGTGATGCCGTCCGGGATCGGCGCGGCGGCGTTGTCCGGCACGACGACGTACTCGGCCTGTGCGCCGCCCAGCGCGCGCCGGGGCATCACGATCGCCATCACCCGCTCGCCGACGGCCCACGTGCTGTCCGGCCCGACGGCGTCGACGACACCGGCCATCTCCATCCCCGGGACCCACGGCGCGGGCAGGCCCTCCTTCGCCCGCGGGCCCCACTGCCGGAAGGCCGTGTCGGTCGGGTTGACCGCGGCCGCGGTCGTCCGGATGCGGATCTCCCGAGGCCCGGGCTCGGGGGTGGGCAGCTCCACGAGCCGCAGCACCTCGGGGCCACCGGGGTGCGGGATGCCGACGGCGTACACGTCAGGACTCCTGCGGATCGGCGGCGGGATCGGGGAGGACGAGCACCTTCACCGAACCGTCGACGGCGTGCTGGGTGTCGAAGGCCTCGGCGACCCGGCTGAGCGGGACGCGGTGCGAGACGAGCGGGGTCACGTCGACCAGTCCGTCGGCCAGCAGCCGGAAGGCCTCGGTCGCGTCCGGCCCGGTGTAGGCGAAGCTGCCCAACAGCCGGAGCTCCTTCTGCACCACGGTGTCCAGGTCGACCGGCGGTGCGGCGCCGACCAGCCCGGCGACCGACACGACCCCGCCCGCCCGGACGACCTCGGTGGCGAGCGCGATCATCGGCGGTGCGCCCGAGCACTCGAAGAAGGTGCCGACGTTCCCGGCGACCTGGTACGGCGAGGTCGAGGTGCCCCACCGGTCCAGCAGGTGGGAGCGGGCGTCCTCGGCGCGGGCGTCGAGGACGACGGCGCCGAGCCCGGAGGCGGCGGCCAGGCGGGCCGGCGAGACGTCGATCCCGACGACGTCCCGGGCGCCGTACGCGAGCAGCACCCGCAGCACGCCCTGCCCGATCGAGCCGAGCCCGGCGACGACGATCGGCCCGTCGAGATCCGGGCCGGCGCTCGCGACGGCGCGGGTCGCGACGGACAGCGGTTCGAGAAAGGCACCCTCCTCGACGCTCATGGTGTCGGGCATCCGGTGCAGCCGGGCGCCGGACTCCGCGTTCGGCACGAGGACCTTGTCGGACAGCCCGCCGCGGGCACTGGAGGCGGGCGCCGAGCACAGGTTGGTGCGGCCGAGCGAGCACTGCCGGCAGGAGCCGCACGGGCCCATCGGGTTGACCGCGACCCGGTCCCCGACCTTCAGCTCGCGGATCCCGGTCCCGACCGCGCTGACGGTGCCGGAGAACTCGTGGCCCATCGGCGCGCCCGCGGTGATCCAGACACCCTCGGCGAACGCGTGCACGTCCGAGCCGCAGATGCCGCAGGCGGCGACGCCGAGGACGACGTCGTGGGGCCCGGGGACCGGGTCGTCGACCTCGACCAGTCCGATCCGCCCGATCCCCTCCCAGACCGCGCTCCTCACGCCGGGACCTCCGAACGCGTCGCGAGCGTCCGGACCGAGGCACCGGCGAGCCGGGGACCGGCCGTGTGCAGGTGGCAGGCCACCTCGCCCGACCCCTGCGCGGGCGTGAGCAGCGGGACCTCGGTGCGGCAGACGTCCATCGC
Organism: Pseudonocardia yuanmonensis; assembly: GCF_039542425.1. Classification (NCBI taxonomy): domain Bacteria; kingdom Bacillati; phylum Actinomycetota; class Actinomycetes; order Pseudonocardiales; family Pseudonocardiaceae; genus Pseudonocardia; species Pseudonocardia yuanmonensis. The sequence continues at coordinate 82,482 of NZ_BAABIC010000018.1, read as the reverse complement.
GTAGGCGCACCGGGTGTGGAACCGGCAGCCCGGCGGCACGCGCGAGGGGTCCGGCGGGTCGCCGGACAGCACGATCCGCTCCCGTGCCCGCTGCGTCCTGGGCGACGGCACGGGCACGGCCGACAGCAGCGCCTCGGTGTACGGGTGGGCCGGTGCGTCGAACACCCGGGCGGCGTCGCCGTGCTCGACGATCTGCCCGAGGTACATCACCGCCACCCGGTCCGAGATGTGCCGGACCACGGACAGGTCGTGCGCGATGAACAGGTAGGTCAGCCCGATCTGGGCGGACAGCTCCTCGAGCAGCCCGATGACCTGGTTCTGGGTGGAGACGTCGAGGGCGGAGACGGCCTCGTCGAGCACGAGGATCTTCGGGTCGGCGGCGATCGCGCGGGCGATGGTGAGCCGCTGGCGCTGCCCGCCGGAGAACTCGTGCGGGTAGCGGGTCATGTACTCCGGCGGCAGGCCGACCCGGCGCAGCAGCTCGGCGACCCGCTCCACCCGCTCCGTGCGACCGAGCTTGACGTGCACGTCGAGCGGTTCGCCGATCGAGTCGCGGACCAACATGGACGGGTCCAACGAGGAGTAGGGGTCCTGGAAGACCATCTGGATGTCCCGGCGCGCGGTGCGCAGCTCCTTGGCGGGCAGGCCGAGGAGCTCGCGCCCCTCCAGCCGCACCGAGCCGCCGGTGGGCTCGACCAGGCGCATCAGGCCGCGCGCGGTCGTCGACTTGCCGCAGCCGGACTCGCCGACCAGGCCGAGCGTCTCGCCCTCGGACAGGTCGAAGCTCACGCCGTCGACGGCCTTGAGCGCGATGCGCTCGCGGAACAGCCGCTTGCGCGGGGAGAAGGTGACCTCGAGGTCGCGGACGGTCAGCAGCGGCTCCGGGGACGGGCTCACGGGTTGCCTCGCAGGGTCAGCTCGGAGTGGCGCAGGCAGCGGGTCGTGTGGTGCGGGGCGGCGACCTCCAGCGGCGGGGTCCCTCCGCCGACGCAGGCGTCGGCCGCGTACCGGCACCGCGGGTGGAAGCGGCAGCCGTCCGGCATCGCGCCGATCCTGGGGGGATGGCCCGGGATGCTCGCCAGCGCCTCGGACGGGTTGTCCATCCGCGGCATCGCCGCGAGCAGGCCCTCCATGTAGGGGTGCCGGGGGTTCTCGAACAGCTCGTCGAGCCCGGCCCCCTCGACGATCTGGCCCGCGTACATCACCAGGACCCGGTCGCAGACGTCCGCGACGACGCCGAGGTCGTGGGTGATGAAGATGACCGACATGCCGTGCTCGTGCTGCACCTCGCGGAGCAGCTCGAGGATCTGCGCCTGGACCGTCACGTCCAGGGCGGTGGTCGGCTCGTCGGCCACGATGACGTCCGGGTTGCAGGCCAGCGCGATCGCGATCATCACGCGCTGCCGCATGCCGCCGGAGAACTCGAAGGGGTACTGGGCGGCGCGCCGGGCCGGGCTCGGCACACCCACCCGGTCGAGCAGCTCGACCGCGCGCCGCTTCGACTCCCGCCGGCTCGCGCCCTCGTGCCGGCGCAGCACCTCGGCGATCTGGTCGCCGACGGTGAAGGCCGGGTTGAGGCTGCTCATCGGCTCCTGGAAGATCATGGAGATCGTCGGCCCGCGGACGTCGGACATCTGTTTGGGCGTGAGCCGGGTGAGGTCGTGGTCGAGCAGCCGCAGCGTGTCCGCCCGGACCCGGGTCTGCCTGGGCGGCATGAGACCGGCGATGGACAGGCAGGTCACGCTCTTGCCCGAGCCGGACTCGCCCACGATGCCGAGCGTCTCCCCGCGCCGGACGGAGAAGCTCACCCCGTCGACGACGGTCGCCCAGCCGGTCTCGGTGAGCACGTCCACGACGAGGTTGTCGACCTCCAGGGTGGTGTCGGTGACGGTGCCCGCGCGGACGGCGGCGCTGCCGGTGGTGGCGGTCACGACTCGGTCCTTTCCTCGCGGCCGAGGGCGTCCCGGAGCCCGTCGCCGAGCGTCACGAAGGTGAACACCGTCAGCGCGATCAGCACGCCCGGGAAGATGCCCAGCCAGGGCGAGCGTCCGAAGTAGAGGAAACCCTCGCGGATCATGGAGCCCCAGCTCGCGTCCGGCGGCTGGACGCCGAGGCCGAGGAAGCTCAGGCCGGCCTCGGAGAGCATCGCGTAGCCGGCGGTGACCGCGACCGCGACGGTCAGCGGGGACAGGGTGTTCGGCAGGATGTGCCGGAGGATGACCATCCACGTCGGGGTGCCGATGCTGCGCGAGGCCTCGACGAAGGTCTCCTCCTTGAGCCCGAGCACCACGCCGCGCACGAGCCGGAGGAACCGCGGGGCCATCAGGATCCCCACCGCGAACATCGCGTTGCGCAGGCTCGGCCCGAGGACCCCGACCAGCGCGATCGCGAGCAGCAGCGGCGGGAAGCTCATCGCCGCGTCGTTGAGCCGCATGACGACCTGGTCGAAGCGGCCCGACAGGAAGCCGGACAGGAAGCCGAGCGGCACCCCGATCGCCATCGCCACGAGCAGCGCCAGCGCGATGGCCAGCAGGGACACCCGGGTGCCGACGATGAGCCGGCTCAGGATGTCCCGGCCCAGCTGGTCCGTGCCGAGCAGGTGGCCGGGCGAGAACGGGTCCAGCAGGACCGCGCGCAGGTTCTGCGCGTTCGGGTCGGCGGGGGTGATGAACGGGCCGATCAGGGCGACGACGATCAGCAGGGCCAGGACCCCGAGCGCGATCATCGCGCCCCGGTTGCCGCCGACACGGCGGCGGAAGTCGGCCCAGGCGCCGCCGCCGTGGGCGAGCGCCTCGGCCGAGACCGAGGCGGGGGAGCCGGCCGGCATCGCCGAGGCCGCGGGCGCCTCCGGCGCGACCTCCGCCGAGGGCGGCCGGGCCTTCGGCTTCTTCTCCACATTGGTCATCGGGGCCGCACCTTCGGGTTGAGGTAGCCGTACGTGAGGTCGACGAGGAGGTTCGAGAGCATCGCGACGAGGACGGCGACCAGCACGATCCCCTGGATGACGGGGATGTCGCGGGTGGTGACCGCGTTCAGCGCGACCTGGCCGAGGCCGGGGACGCCGAAGATCTGCTCCACGAGCACCGCGCCGCCGAGCAGCGCGGTGATCTGCAGCCCCAGCACGGTGACGAGCGGGACGCTCGCGTTCTTCATGACGTGCTTGCCGATCACCATCCGGCCGCGCAGGCCCTTGGCCCGCGCGGTGCGGACGTAGTCCTGCTGCAGGACCCCGATGATCGAGCCGCGCAGCTGCCGGGCGCTCTCCGCGGCGCCGGCGATGCCGAGGGTCAGTGCCGGCAACAGGATGTGCGAGGCCCAGGCGGCGGGGTCCTTCTCGATGGGCACGTAGCCCGTGGCCGGCAGCCACCCGAGCGTGAGGCTGAACAGCAGCACGAACATCAGGCCGAGCCAGAAGGACGGGAGGGCGATGCCGAGGGACGAGCCGATGCTCGAGATCCGGTCCAGCCACGTCCCGCGGCGCAGCGCCGAGAGGATCGCGGTCGGCACCGCGATCAGCAGGGAGATCACGAGCGCCGACCCGGCCAGGGCGAGGGTGACGGGGAGGCCGTCGCCGATCGAGGTGGCGACCGGGCGGCTGGTGAACAGCGAGGTGCCGAGGTCACCCGTCAGCGCGGAGGTGATCCAGTCCCAGTACTGCACGACCATCGGGCGGTCGAGGCCGAGCCGCTCCCGGACGGCCGCCACCTGTTCGACGGTCGCCTCCGGGCCGGCGATGGTGACTGCCGGGTCGCCCGGGATGAGCAGCACCAGGCCGAAGACGACGAAGGTCACCAGCAGGAGTACGGGAACGGTGGTCGCCACACGTGTGAGAAAGAACTTCAGCACGGATGCTCAACCTCCTCGTTGAAGTCGGCGCATCGATTCTCGAAAAAGTCCGGGCAGCGCTGTGCGCCCTTTCCGGGGATCGCCCGGAACGGGTCGCACGGGACCCGGCCGCGGGGTGTGCGGCCGGTCTCAGCAGGGGATCGACGGTCGGCGTCGAGAACGGACGCTAAGCGAGGCGACCCGTGACGGGCAACGTCCGAAGCGTCCGACTTCGAACGACGATCGGAACACCGCACTTTTCCGCCCGATTCGGGCCGCGCATCGGGACGATGCCCACGACACGGCGGGAATCGCTGTGCGGATCCCCATTGTCGGCCCCCACGGCGCCGCTCACGCTGGCCCCGGACCCCGGCGGGTGCCGGCGGTCCGGTGCGGCCGGGTGAGGGCAGGAGGCGGGAGCGTGAAGTTCCACTGGTTCGCGGAGGTCACCTACGACGGGCTGCCCCCGGACTTCCCGGCGCCCGGGCAGGGCGGCTGGGTGGACAGCCCGATCGCGATGGCCGACCCCGAGCGCGTCGGCGCGAACTACCGGATGTTCATCCGGCTCATGCAGCAGGCCGAGCGGGCCGGCTTCGACGGGCTGGCGGTCAACGAGCACCACCAGACGCCGTTCGCGATGACCCCGTCGCCGAACCTGCTGGCGGCGAGCGTCGCGAGCAGCACCGAGAGAGCCGCGATCCTCGTGATCGGGGACTCGCTGGCGCTCTACAACCCGCCGATCCGGGTGGCCGAGGAGATGGCCTACCTGGACTGCCTGTCCGAGGGGCGGCTGATCGCCGGCTTCGTGTTCGGGACCCCGATGGACTCCACCCACGCATACGGCCGGCCGCCGATCGAGCTGCGCGAGCGCTTCCACGAGGCGCGCGAGCTGATCCTGCGCGCCTGGGAGGAACCGGAGCCGTTCGCCTTCAACGGCCGCTACACCCAGCTGCGCCACGTCAACCTGTGGCCGCGGCCGATCCAGCGCCGGCCCCCGATCTGGGTTCCCGGCTCGTCGAGCCCGGAGACCTGGGAGCTCGTGACCCGGGAGAACTACTGCTACGGCCATCTGTCCTTCTCCGGGCTGAAGGCCGCTAAACCGCTGGTGGACGGCTACTGGGACTACGTCGCCGCGCACGACGGCGACCTGAACCCGCACCGGATGGCGTTCACCCAGATCGTCTGCGTGGCCGACACCGACCGGGAGGCGGAGGAGAAGTACGCCGAGGCGGTGCGCTACTTCCAGCGCGTCCGGGACCCCGCGGTGCGCTGGGCGACGCCGCCCGGCTACCACTCGTCCGCCGCCATGGCGGGGATGCTGCAGCGGACGACCACGCCGGAGGCCAAGGAGGACAAGCGGCGCGCGGTGTCCGGGGAGATGTCCTTCTGGGAGTACGACGAGAAGGGCTACATCGTGGCCGGCACCCCGGACCGGGTGGCGCAGCGGCTGCGCGAGCTGGCCACCGAGCTGCGCGTCGGGCAGCTGATCGCCTCGCTGCACATGGGCAACCTCCCGGAGGAGACCGCCGCGATGAACACGCACCTGTTCGGCACCAAGGTCATCCCGAAGCTGCGGGACCTGTGGGCCGACCAACCCGACCACTGGACGCCCGAGGTCAGCCGCGCCCGGGTCGGCGCCGCCTCCCTGGTGGCGGGCTCGTGAGCACCACGACCGTCAACGGCGTCCGGCTCCGCTACGACGTGCAGGGCGACGGCCCGCCGCTGCTGCTGATCGCCGGGCTCGGCCTGAGCTCCCTCGCGTGGGCCGCTGCCGTTCCGCGGCTCCGCGAGGGCTACACCGTGGTCACCTTCGACAACCGGGGCACCGGGCTGTCGGAGGTCCCGCCCGGCCCGTACCCGATCGACACCCTGGGCGACGACGCCGCGGCCCTCGTCGAGCATCTCGGGCTCGGCCCGGTCTCGGCCGTCGGCTGGTCGCTGGGCGGTTCGGTGCTCCAGTCGATGCTCGTCCGGCACGGCGACCTGCTCACGAAGGCGGTGCTGCTCAACGCCTTCCCGTCCTACACCGGGGTCCAGGACGCGTGGCTCGACTCGGGCCTCGCGCTTCGCCGGGCGGGCGTCGACCCGGTGGCGATCGGCATCCACGGCATGCCCTGGGCGTTCACCCCGCGGCTGCTCGCCGACCACACCGCCGCGCAGGCCCAGGCCGAGCTCGCGCGCAAGGACCCGCACCCGACGACCCTCGAGGGCTTCGAGGCCCAGGCCGCCGGCCTGCGGGTCTACGACTCCCGGGCGGACCTGCCCTCGGCGACCACCCCCACCCTGGTGCTCACGGGCGCCGAGGACGTGCTGACCCCGGTCGCGCAGTCCGTCGAGATCGCGGAGCTGCTGCCGCACGGCACGCTGCAGGTCCTGCCGCGCGGCGGACACGGGATGCTCGTGGAGTACCTCGACGACACCCTCGCGGCGATCACCGCCTACCTCGGGGCCGCCGTCGGCGGAGTGGAGGCGTGAGCGCGCCCGCCCTCGGCCCGGTCGGCCCCGTCGACCCGGTCGGCCCTGGTGGCCCGGTCGGCCCCGTCGACCCGGTCGGCCCTGGCGGCTCCGTCGAGCCGGCCGACCCGGTCGGCCCTGGCGGCTCCGTCGAGCCGGCCGACCCGGCCGATCCGGTCGGGGCCGCCGTCGCGGCGGGCGCGGCGGGACGCCCCGTCGTCCTGGCGTCGCCGGCGCCGCCCGCGCCCTCGCCCGCCGGCTCGCCGTGCCGGCTCGCCGTGTCCGAGCTCGTCGCACGGACCCAGCGGCCGGCCCGGCCGGGGCGGGCGGAGCGAGCGGTCCGCCGGGTCGCGCGGGCCGGCTGACGGGGTGGGCACGGAGATCCCCGCGGCGAGGTCCGACGCGGTACCCGGTGGTACCGCCGGTGCCGCACCCGGTGCCGCGCCGGTGGTCACCCGGCGCGGCGCGTTCCTCGCCCTGATGTGCAGCGTCCAGTTCATGATGCTGGTCGGCGGCACCGTGGTGACGGTGTCGCTGCCCGTGATCCGGCGTGAGCTCGGGCTCGGGACGGGCGAGCTGCAGTGGGTGCTGACGGCCTTCCCGCTGACCTTCGGCTGCCTGCTGCTGCTCGGCGGCCGTTGTGCCGACGTCTTCGGCCGGCGACGGCTGTTCCTGGCCGGGCTCCTCGTCTTCGGGGCGGGCTCGCTGCTGTGCGCCGTGGCGGACCGGGCATGGGTGCTGATCGGTGCCCGCGCCCTCGCCGGGCTGGGCGCGGCGATGGCCTCGCCCGCGGCCATGGCGCTGTTGACCTCGGTGTTCGTCGCCCCGCGCGCCCGCAGCACCGCCCTCGGCGCGTGGGCCGCGGTGGGGGCCGTGGGTGCCACGCTGGGCAACGTGCTCGGCGGCCTGCTCACGTCCGCGGGCGGCTGGCAGTGGATCTTCCTGGTGAACGTCCCGGTGTGCGTCGTGGCGGCGGTCGCGGTGCTGCTCCTGGTCCCGGCCGGGGTCCCGGCGGGACGCAGGCCGCGGCTGGGCCTGCTCGGCGGCGTGCTGTGCACCGCGGCGGTGGCCGCGCTGGTGCTCGGGCTGGGGGAGCTCCGCGTCCCGGGCGGGCTCCCCGCCGCGGTGGTCCTGCTGCTCGGCGCCGTCGCGCTCGCCGCCGCGTTCGTGGTGTCCCAGGTGCGCAGCCCCGAGCCGCTGCTGCCCCTCGGGCTGTTCCGCAGGCGCACGTCCGTCGGGTTCGCCCTGGTCCTGGTCACCGCGGGCACGGGGATCGGCGCCTACTTCACCACCTCGCTGTTCATGCAGGAGACGCTCGGCTGGTCCGCGCTGCGCGCGGGGCTGGCCTTCGTCCCGTGGGCCGCGCTGACGGCGGTGGTCGCGCAGGTCGCGTCCCGCACACTGCACCTGGTCGGGCCGCGGATCGTGGTGCCGGCCGCAATGCTGGTGTCGGCCTCGGGCGCCCTGCTGCTGTCCCGGGCCTACGGGCCCTCGACGGCGTTCGCCCCCGACCTGCTCGTGCCGTTCCTGCTGCTGGGCGCGGGGACCGGTGCCGCGAGCGTGAGCTGCACCGTGACGGCGATGTCCGGCGTGCCGCGGTCCCGCCACGGGGTCGGGGGCGGGGACGCTGAACAGCACGCGGGCCGTCGGCGCGGCGATCTCCATCGCCGTCGTCACCGTGCTGACGGCGACGGCGACCGCGCGGGCCCTCGTCGCGGGCGGCACCCCGCTCGGAGCCGCCGTGACCGGGCAGCGGACCGCCGTCCTCGTGCTGGCCTGCCTGGCGCTCGCCGGCGCGGTGGCGGCCGCGGTGCTCCTGCCCGGCCGCACGCCGGCACCCGACGACCGGGACCTCGACCCGGGCTCCGCGCTGCCGGGCACCGGTCCGCTGCCGTGAGACCGCCCGGTCCCGCTCCGCGTGTGCCGGGTGGCGCCCGGGGCCTAGGCTCGGGACCGTGAGCGACAATCTGGTCGAACTGCAGCTCGACGAGGCCGGCCTGTCCGGTGACCTCCCCCGGCCCGGCGGCCCCGAGGACGAGATCCAGGACGTCCCGTTCCGTCCCGTCGTGTTCCGCGACGACGATCTCCCGTCCGCGCTGTCCCGCTCCGCCGAGTGGCTGCGCGGCGCCCAGGAGTGGCTCGGCGAGCCGCTCGACGTCATCGCGATCCACCTCGACTACGACGACCGGGCCGGGGCGCCGTACTACGAGGTCAAGCTCCTGTGCAACGAGGAGGACCTCGCCGGGGCCCCGGTCGCGCGGCGGCGGGCGGAGGGCGGCTGAGGCGCCCGGGGACCGATGCCGGAGAAGATCGCACCGCCGCGGTGGCTGCGGCCGGTGAACGCCGTGCTGCTGGCGGCCCGCCGGCTCGGGCTGGGCTGGGCCCGCGAGATGCCGGTGCTCGTCCTGCCCGGCCGGCGCACCGGCAAGCTCCGGCGCACCCCGGTCTCGGTGCTGCACCACGACGGGGGCCGCTACCTGCTCGCCGGGTTCCCCGGGGCGGACTGGGCGGCCAACGCCCGGGCGGCCGGGGTCGGCATCCTGGCCGTCGGCCGCCAGGAGGAGCGCGTCCGGCTCGTCGAGCTCTCGCCGGCCGAGGCCGAACCGGTCCTGCGCGTGTGGCCGGTCCGCATCCCGCAGGGCGCGAAGATCATGCGGGACGCCGGCGTCGTGCCCGACCTCGAGCCCGAGAGTTTCGTCGCGCTGGCCGGACGCTGCGCCACGTTCCGGATCGAGACGGTGTGATCGAGACGGTGTGATCGGCGCGGGGTGAGGCCGTCCGTGGCGTTAGGCTGCCGGACGTGCCCCGCCCCAGCCGCTGGTCGGAGATCCTCGCCGCCGCCGGTGAGGAGTTCCGTGACCGCGGCTACGAGAACGCGACCCTGGAGGGCATCGGTGCCCGGGTCGGGATCCTCAAGGGCAGCATCTACAACTACGTGGGCAGCAAGGAGGAGCTGCTGCTCGCGGTCGTCGAGCAGCCCGCCAAGCAGCTGCTCGCCGAGCTCGAACGCCTGCAGGCCGACACCGGCCAGACCGTCGCGGTCCGGCTGCGCGAGCTGATCCGGATGCAGGTGCGGATCTTCGCCGACTTCTACCCGGCCGCCTTCGTGTACCTGCAGCACATCGGCCGGATGACGGCGCCGCGGTTCGCCGACTTCCGGGACATGGACGCCCGGTACATGGCGGCGGTCGAGTCCCTGGTCGCCGAGGGGGCCCGGACCGGCGAGTTCTCGCTGGCCGCCGATCCGCGGACCGTCGCGCGGGCGCTGGTCGGGATGCTCGACTGGATGCAGCACTGGTTCGTCCCGCGGGGCGAGGCGGCCGACCGCGAGCTCGCCGACCGCCTCTTCGCGTTCGCGCTCGGCGGGCTCGTCGCCGGCGGCGGGCTGGCCGGTCTGGCCCGCTCCTTCCCGGAGGAGGAGTGAGCGACCGGTTCCGGCTCGACGGCCGGGTCGCGGTCGTCACCGGCGCGTCCTCGGGGCTCGGGCTGCGGTTCGCCCGGGTGCTCGCCGAGGCCGGGGCGGACGTCGTGGTCGGGGCCCGGCGGGCCGACGGGCTGGCCGCGGCCGAGAAGGCGGTCGGGGAGGCCGGACGGCGCTGCGTCGCCGTGCCGACGGACGTCACCGACGACGCCTCGTGCGCCGCCCTGGTCGCCGCGGCCGTCGCACTCGGCGGGCCGGACGTCCTGGTCAACAACGCCGGCACGGGCTACGCGGCGCGCGCGGAGAAGGACGACCCGGAGCGCGCGGCACAGCTGCTCGACGTCAACCTCCTCGGCGCCTACCGGATGGCGATGCACGCCGGGCGCGCGATGATCGCGGCGGGCCGGGGCGGCGCGATCGTCAACATCGGGTCCGCGCTCGGGCACAGCACCGGCCACCTGCCCGAGGCCGCCTACTCGGCGTCGAAGGCCGGGCTCGCGGGCCTGACCCGCGATCTCGCCGCGCAGTGGTCCGGCCGGTACGGGATCCGGGTCAACGTGCTGGCGCCCGGCTGGTTCGCCTCCGAGATGACCGCCCCGCTGCTCGAGCGCGAGGGCGGGGTCGAGGCGCTGGCCGCCCGCACCGCGATGGGGCGCATCGGGCGGGAGGAGGAGCTCGACGGGCCGCTCCTGCTGCTGGCCTCCGACGCCGGCTCCTACCTCACCGGCATCACCCTGGCGGTCGACGGCGGCTGGAGCATGCACTAGTCGGGCACTGGTCGAGGTGCACGGGCAGCCGGACCAGGCCGCGCGAGAGCAGCACCGGGTGCCAGCGCAGCGGCTCGTCGGCGAGCCGGAGCCCGGGGAAGCGCCGCAGCACGGCCGGGATCGCGACGGAGGCCTCGAGCCGGGCGAGCGGGGCTCCGAGGCAGTAGTGCAGCCCGAGCCCGAAGCCGAGCTGGCGGCCGGGCCGGCGGGTCACGTCGAAGCGGTCGGGATCGGCGAACACCGCGGGATCGCGGTTGGCCGCCGAGGGGCACAGGAACACGCGGTCGCCACGACGCAGGACCCGTCCGCCCAGCTCGACGTCCGCCGCCATGATCCGCGCGATGGTCTTGGCCGGGCCGTCGTAGCGCAGGGCCTCCTCGACCGTCCCGGGCCCGTCCGCCGGCTCGCCCGGGTGCCGCAGGAGCGCGAGCAGCCCGTTGCCGATCAGGTTGGTGGTGGTCTCGTGCCCGGCGAACAGCAGCAGCACCCCGGTGGAGACGACCTCCTGATGGGTCAGCGCGTCGCCGGAGTCGCGGGCCCGGACCAGCGCGGTGATCAGGTCGTCGGCGGGCTCGCGCTCGTGCCGGGCGACGAGCTCGCCCAGGTAGCGGGTCAGCTCGGCCATCCCCGCGGCGCCGTCGGCGTGCCGGTCCGGATCGCCCATCCCGCCGAACACCAGCCCGGTGATCCGGTCCGACCACTCCTTGAACCGGCCCCGGTCGGCCCGGGGCACGCCGAGCAGCTCCGCCACGACGGACGCGGTGAGCGGGTACGCGTAGTCGCCGATCAGGTCGGCCGGCCCGGACAGGTCGTCCAGCAGCTCGGCGGCGAGCTCGCCGATCCGGAGCCGGACGCGTTCGACCGCGCGCGGCGTGAAGGCCCGGCTCAGCAGCTTCCGCAGCCGCGTGTGGTCCGGCGGGTCCTTGAACACCATCCAGTCCTCGAGGACCCCGAACGCCGCCCGCACGCCGGGATCGGCGTCCGGGCCGTCGAGCCGGGCGCGCCGGTACGGCGAGATCCGGTCGGAGGAGAAGCGGGGATCGCGCAACGCCGCGTCGACGTCGGCGTACCGGGTGACGAACCAGGACCGGTAGCGCTCGCTCCAGTGCACCGGGTCGTGCTCGCGCAGCTCGGCGAGCAGCGGGTACGGGTCCGCGACGGCCTCGGGGGCAAGGAGGTCGGCCCACGTCCCCGGCCCCAGCACGGTCACGGGGCCTCCAGCACGGCGACGACGCACGCGTTGCCGTCGAGCACGGACACGCCGCCGCCCATGGTCTCCACCAGGCCGATCCGCGCGCCGTCGACCTGGCGGCCGCCGGCCTCGCCGCGCAGCTGCCAGACGATCTCGGCGAGCTGCGCCAGGCCCGTCGCGCCGAGCGGATGACCGCGCGAGAGCAGCCCGCCGGAGGGGTTGACGGGCTGCTCCCCGCCGAGGGCGGTGCGGCCGGTGGCGGCCGCCTTCCCGCCCTCCCCGGGGCCCGCGAGCCCCAGCGCCTCGGTCGTGACGACCTCGCCGATGGTGAAGGCGTCGTGCACCTCGGCGACGTCGACCTCGTCGGGACCGACGCCCGCGGCCGCGAAGGCCGCCGCCGCGGTGTCGCGCACGAGGTCGTGCCCCCAGACGTGCGGGGACCGGTGGTTCCACGGCGCGCCCGAGCGCAGGGCGACCGAGCGCACCGCGACCCGCCCCGGTGCCGCGGGCCCGACGATCGCGGCGGCCGCCCCGTCCGAGGTCGGGCAGCACTGCAGGAGCGTGAGCGGGTCGGCGATCATCCGGGACGCCAGCACCTCCTCGACCGTGTACCGGCCGGCGTACTGGGCCCGCGGGTTGTGCAGGGCGTGCGCGTGGTTCTTCACCGACACCGCGGCGAGCTGCTCGGGCGTCACCCGGCCCTCGTGCAGCCACCGCGCGGCCGCCATGGCGTACAGCGCGGGCAGGGCCAGCCCGGACCGGCCCTCGGGATCGGTCGCCTCGGGCGTGATCGCGCCGTCGCCCATCCGCTCGATCCCCAGGGCCAGCACCCGCCCGTACCGCCCCGACCGGACGGCCTCGCAGGCCTCGGCGAAGGCGGTGGTGCCGCTGGCGCAGGCGTTCTCGACGGTCAGCACCGGCATCCCGGTGAGGCCCATCGCGCGCAGGACCCGCTGCGCCACCCCGGCCGGCCCGAAGACCGTGCCGGCCCAGACCGCGTCGACGGACCGGGGGCCGCCGGCCGCGCGGAAGGCCTCGTCGACGGCCGTGAACGCGAGGTCGACCAGGTCGGCGCCGGGCTGCCGGCCGAAGTGCGAGGTGCCGACGCCCTCGATCCCCACCCTCACCGGATCACCTCGACGGTCACGTCGTCCGTCCCGCCGGCGGGGACCAGCCGTACCCGGGCGCCGATCGGAACGGGACCGCCCGTGTGGGCGAGGACGCGCGGCCCGCCGTCGAGGTCGACGTAGGCGAGGCCGTACGGCGGGGTCCGCCCGGGCACCGGGATGCGGACGACGGTCGCGCTCCAGACGGTGCCCTCGGGCCCGAAGCGGGCGGGCTCGACGGGGCCGCCGCAGGCCGGGCAGGCGGGCCAGGCGAAGGCGGCGACCTCGCCGCACGCCGTGCACCGGCGGCCCTCGACCAGGCCGTCGTCCGCCGGTCCGGCGACGACCCGGGGGCGCGGATCGGGGCTCGTCACGCAGGCCATGAAACCAAACCACGGTTCGCCTATCAACGGTTGTCGAGATGTCCGAATCGGGCCGGGGGACGGCCCTTGACACCGAAGGTGGCCCGCGACACAGTGATTTCGCCTGCGATCAGCAAACCCGTGTTCGTCCTTGCTGTCGCTCCGGGCGTCGTCGTGCCTGCGTACGCCCGGTCCGACCGGACACCGAGAGGACCCGACCGATGAAGTTCGGTTTCTTCACCATGCCCGAGCACCCGCCGCGCGAGAACTGGACGCTGTCCTACGACCGCGACATCGCGGGGATCGTGGAGGCGGAGCGGCTGGGCTTCCACGAGTACTGGATCGGCGAGCACCACACCGGCGGCTACGAGAACGTCCCGGTGCCGGAGTACATGATCGCCAAGGCGTCCGCGGTGACCCACCGGATCCGGCTCGGCACCGGCGTGATCAACCTGCCGTACCAGGACCCGTTCATGGTGGCCGAGCGGATGGCGTTCCTCGACCACCTCACGCACGGCCGGCTCGAGTACGGCTTCGGCGGCGGCGGGCTGCCCACGGACAAGGCGCTCTTCGGGCTGGAGCCCTCCGAGGCCGCGCCACGCACGAACGAGGCGCTGGAGATCATCTGGCAGCTGCTGACCTCCGAGGACCCGGTCAGCTACGAGGGCGTGTACTGGAAGTACGAGAACCGGCAGCTGCAGGTCGGGCCCTACCAGGACGTGCCGCCCTTCGCGATCGCCGGCCTGACCGGCGTGCACAACTACGCCAAGTGCGGCGAGCGGGGCTGGAAGCCGCTGTCCGTCCACTTCGCCCCGATCGACAACGGCACCTACCAGGACGCGCCGGACCTCAGGGCGATGGGCGCGGCGATGCTCGACGCCGGCGCCCGGTCCGGCATCGACCCGGCCGTGACCAGGGACAACTGGCGGATCGTGCGCGAGGTCTACGTCACGGACGACAAGAACCAGGCGCTCAAGGACATCCGCGAGGGCGTGAAACTCTCCTACGACTACCTCTTCGGCCTCGGCCTGGGCGCGCTGATGAAGATCGGCGACGGCATGACGGACGCGGACCTCACCCTCGACTGGATGGTCGAGAACATCCCGTGGATCATCGGCAGCCCCGAGGACTGCGTGCGGCAGATCAAGGAGCTGGAGGAGGAGGTCGGCGGCTTCGGCACGCTGCTGATCAACGTCCGGGACTGGGTGACCACGGACAAGTGGAACCGGTCGCTGGAGATGTTCGCCCGGTACGTCATGCCGCACTTCACCGCGCGGGAGCGGCTGGCCCGCCGGCAGAAGCTGGCGAACGTCGCGCTCGGCCTCGCCTGATGGGGGCGGGGCTGTCCTCGCCCGTCCCGGAGCTCGCCGGCCGCACCGTGTTCGTCACGGGCGGCGGCAGCGGGATCGGCAAGGGGATCACCGCGGCGGTGCTGGAGAAGGGTGCGAACGTCGTCGTCCTCGAGGTCGAGCCCGCGAACATCAAGGCCGCCGCCGAGGAGCTCGGCGGCGGCGACCGGATCGCCTGGCACGAGGGCTCGGTGTGCGTGGCCGCGGACGTCGAGGCGGCGTTCGCGCTGGCCGCCGAGCGGTTCGGCGTGGTCGACCACCTGGTCAACAACGCCGGCACCGCCACGGTCTCGCTGGTCGAGGACACGACCGAGGAGGAGTGGGACCTCATCGTCGACACGCTGCTGAAGGGGACGTTCCTCTGCACGAGGGCGTTCGCGCGGCAGCTGCCGGCGGACGGCGCGCCCCGCTCGATCGTCAACATCTCCTCGCTCAACGCCATCGCGGCGACGGACGGGATGGGGCACTACTGCGCCGCGAAGGCCGGGGTCATGCAGTTCACCCAGACCTGCGCCGGGGAGCTCGGCCGCCGCGGCGTCCGGGTCAACTCGATCGGACCGGGCCTGGTGAACACCCCGCTCGGCGAAGGCTTCTCCGTCGGGCAGATCGGGCAGGAGTTCACCGACCGGACCCTGGTCGCCGACAAGCGGAACCAGGAGCCCTCGGACATAGCGGACGTGGCGTTGTTCCTGATGTCGCCCGCGGCGCAGCGGATCACGGGGCACTTCATCCCGGTCGACGGCGGCCAGCACGTCCGCGGGCTGCACTCGTACTGGGACGTCGCGTTCGCGCAGGGCCTGGTCGAGAGGCCCACCTGAGCGGTGCGCGCGACGCTGGGTGAGGAGTTCGAGGCCGCGCTGCGGCGCCACCGGGCGCGGACGGCGGTCGAGGCGGGCGGCCGGAGCTGGACGTACGGCGACCTGGACCGCTGGTCCGCGGCGGTGGCGGACCAGCTCGGGCGCGCCGGGGTGCGGCGCGGCGACGCGGTGGCCCTGTACCTGGGCAACTGCGTCGAGTTCGTGGTCGCGGACGTCGCGGTGGCCCGGCTCGGCGCGGTGAAGGTGCCGGTCAACCCGTTGCTGCCGGAGTCCACCGTCGGGCACGTCCTCGAGGCCGCCCGGGTGCGGGCCCTCGTGCTCGGCACCGGGGTCGCCGGCATCGGGGAGCGGGCGGGGGCGGGTCTGCCGATCCTGCGGGTCGACGACGGCGGCGGCCCGCCGGCGGGGGAGCGCCTGACCGGCCCCGCGGACGTCGCACCACCACGGCTCGCCGTGGGCCCGGCGGACCGCGCGGCGATCTACTTCACCGGCGGGACGACCGGGCTGCCGAAGGGGGTCGTGCACACCCAGGCGTCGGCCGTCGCGGTGCAGTACGCGCAGATCGTCGAGGCCGAGATCGCGCAGGACGAGCGGCTGCTGCTCATGACCCCGCTCGCCCACGCGGCCGGGCTGTTCGCCCAGTCCGCGCTGGTCCGCGGCGCGACGATCGTCATCGAGCCGGGGTTCGACGCCGCCCGCGCCCTCGACCTGCTGCGCACGCGCGGCGTCACGTGGACCTTCCTGGTCCCGACGATGATCTACCGGCTGCTCGACCTGACCCGGGACCGGGAGGACCTGCCGCTGCGGACGATCGTCTACGGCGCCGCCCCGATCGCCCCGTCCCGGCTGGCCCGGGCGCTGGAGGTGTTCGGGCCGGTGTTCGTGCAGCTCTTCGGCCAGACCGAGTGCCCGAACTGGGGCACCCGGCTGGCCAAGCACGACCACGACCCCGCCCGGCCGGAGCTGCTCGGGTCGTGCGGGCAGGCGTCGATCATGGCCGATGTGCGGGTCGTCGACGACGCGGGCTGGGCCCTGCCACCGGGTACGACCGGCGAGGTCTGCCTGCGGGCGCCGTACACGCTGGAGTCCTATCTGGACAATGCGGAGGCGACGGCCGCGAAGTTCCTGCCCGACGGCTGGATCCGCACCGGCGACGTCGGCCTCCTCGACGACGCCGGCTACCTGCACCTGCGGGATCGCAAGGCCGACATGGTGATCAGCGGCGGGATGAACGTCTACTGCCGCGAGGTCGAGGACGTCCTGGTGCGGCACCCGGCCGTCGCCCGCGCGGCGGTGATCGGGGTGCCGCACGAGGACTGGGGCGAGGCGGTGCACGCCGTCGTCGTCCCGGCGGGCGACCTCGATCCGGCCGCGCTGCTGGAGTGGACCCGCGGCGAGCTGGCGGCCTACGCCCGGCCCAAGTCCGTCGAGCTCGTCGCGGAGCTGCCGGAGACCCCCTTCGGCAAGATCGACAAGAAGGTCCTGCGGGCGCCCCACTGGGCGGCGCGGGACCGCGCGATCGGCTGAGGAGCCACCATGAGCGGACCCCGGTCGGTGCGGACCGACGCGCGCGGCTTCCCCCGGTTCTGGGACGAGGAGCGGGAGACCCTCGATCCGGTCAAGCGGGACGTGCTGATCCTCGAGCGGATCCAGCACCAGCTCCGGTACGCCTACGCGGAGCTGCCCTTCTACCGGCGGCACTACGACGCCCACGGCTTCCACCCCGACCACGTCCGGTCGCTCGAGGACTTCACCACGAAGGTCCCGGTGATCACGAAGACGATGCTCGTGGCGGACCAGGCCGCGCACCCGCCGTTCGGCAGCTACACCCGCGAGCTGCCGCCGGGCGGCATCGCCCGGATCCACGGCTCGTCGGGCACGTCGGGCGTGCCGACGATGTACGCGGTGTCCAGGGCGGACTGGGAGCGGGCGGGCGAGGTGCACGCGATGGCGCAGTGGTGCGCCGGCGTCCGGCCCGACGACGTCGTCCAGGTCGGGTTCCCGTTCGGCCTGTTCTTCGGCGGCTGGGGCGTGGTGCAGGGCGCCGAGCGGATCGGGGCGACGCTCTTCCCGATCGGGATCACCGACTCGCAGAAGCACCTGGAGCTGATCGGCCGGCTCGGGTCGACGGTGTTCAGCGCGACGCCGTCGTACTGCATCCACCTGCTGTCGGTGGCCGAGGCGATGGGGATCGACCTGCGGGAGTCGACGGTCCGGCACCTGCTGGTCGGCGGTGAGCCCGGCGGGGCGCTCCCGGGCACGCGGGCGATCATCGAGGAGGGCTGGGGCGCGATCGCCGCCGACGCCGGCTCGACCTCGGAGATGTACCCCTTCCAGACGAGCGTCGGGTGCGAGGCCGGCACCGGCACCCACCTGTACGTCGACGAGGTGTTCACCGAGGTGGTGTCCGCACAGGACCTGAACGCGCCGATCCCGGTCGGCGAGCGGGGCGCCGTCGTCTACACCCACCTCTGGCGCGACTCCCAGCCGATGATCCGCTTCGCGCCGGGCGACGAGACCTACCTCGCCACCGATCCCTGCCCCTGCGGGCGGACCTACCCCCGGCTGCCGGAGGGCGTGCTCGGGCGGCTCGACGACATGCTGGTGATCCGGGGTGCCAACGTCTTCCCCAGCGCCGTCGAGACCGCCCTGCGCTCCGTGCCCGGGCTGGGCCCGGAGTTCCGCATCCGCGTCCGGAAGGAGGGCGCCCTCGACGAGATGACGGTCGAGGCCGAGGGCGACCCGGGCCTGCGGCCGGCGGTCGAGGACGCGCTCACGCGGGTGCTCGGGATCCGGGTCCCCGCGACGATCCTGGCCCCCGGCACCCTCCCCGAGACCACCTTCAAGGCCTGCCGGGTGGTCGACGAGCGCTGAGCACCCGTCCCCGCCCCTCGGGGCACCGCTCGAGGACCCGCCTGCGCGCCGCCGCGGTCGCCCGGCCGGTGCGGGCGTCATGATCACCTGTCGTGGTCCGGGAGAGTCTATTTCCGACCGTCGCGCTCCACCACGGGCGATCTCGCCGCTCCTGCGGGCGGTCGGCATCACGCCGACTGCATGCCGCAGGCCGACCAGCACCTCGGCGAGCTGCTCGCCACGAGGGTCTGACGGTGCGCGCCGAGGCGAACCCCTCCCGGTATCACGCGGTAGATCACCCTGCTCCCTCTCCGGCACGGATGTCCGGTGTCGTGCCGGGCGCGGAGCGGGGGCGGTGACGCGGTGGGATCGGTCGTGGTGTGCGGGGGCGGGGTGATCGGGCTGGCCACCGCGGTGATGCTGGCCCGCGACGGGCACCGGGTGACGGTGCTGGAGGGCGACGCCGAGCCGGCGCCGGCGACGGCCGAGGAGGCCTGGGGGAGCTGGCGCCGGTCCGGGGTCGCGCAGTTCCGCCAGCCGCACAACCTGTTCGCCCGGTTCCGGAGGGTGTGCGACGAGGAGCTGCCCGAGGTGACCGGGCTGCTGGAGAAGGCCGGGTGCGTCTGGGTCGACTACCTCGCCGCCGCCCCGCCCACGCTGACGGACCGGACCCCGCGGCCCGGGGACGAGGACCTGCGGTTCGTCACCGGGCGGCGGCCGGTGTTCGAGGCCGTGTTCGCCGAGCTGGCCGAGGCCGAGCCCGGGGTGGAGGTGCGCCGCGGGACGAAGGTGGCGGCGCTGACCACCGGGCCGTCGGTGCTCGCCGGGGTCCCGCACGTCACGGGCGTGGTCACCACGGACGGCCGGACGCTCCCGGCCGGCCTCGTCGTCGACGCCACGGGCCGCCGGACGCGAGCGGCGACCTGGCTCGCCGCGGCGGGGGCGCGGCCGCCGCAGGAGATGACCGAGGACCGCGGCTACGTCTACTACACGCGCTTCTACCGTGGGCCCGAGCCGCCGCGGTTGCGCGGCCGGGCGATCATGCCGATGGGCAGCATCTCCCTGCTGACGCTGCGCAGCGACAACGACACCTGGTCCGTCACGGTGTTCGGGACCAGCGGTGACCACGCCCTGCGCGCACTGCGGGACCCGCGGGTCTTCGAGCGGGTCGTCGGGGCCTGCCCGCTGCAGGCGCACTGGCTGGACGGCGAGCCGCTGGGCGGGGTCCGCCCCATGGCGGGCGTGCTCGACTGCCTCCGCCGCTACGCCGTGGACGGCCGGCCCGTGGTGACCGGGTTCGTGCCGGTGGGCGACGCCTGGGCGTGCACGAACCCGTCGGCGGGCCGCGGCCTGTCGGTCGGCGTGCTGCACGCCCAGGTCCTCCGCCACGCGGTCCGGGAGGCCCTGGACGACCCGGCGCGCCTGGCCCGCACCGTACTGGCGCGCACGGACGAGGTCGTGGCGCCGTTCGTGCACACCCAGATCGCGGCCGACCGCGTCCGGATCGCCGAGATGGTGGCGGCCCGGGACGGCACGCCGCCGCCCGCCGGAAACCCGACGACCCAGGCGCTGCTGGCGGCCGCCGCCACCGACCCGGACGCGTTCCGGGGGGTCATCGAGATCGCGCTGTGCACGGCGCTCCCGCCGGAGGTCCTCGCCCGGCCGGCCGTCCGCGCCGCCGTCGAGCGGCACGCGGGCGCGGTCCCGCCGCCGGCGCCCGGGCCGGACCGGGCCCGGCTCGTCGACCTCCTGGTCGCCTGACCGGGCCGGTGACGTCCCGCCCCTGCTTGCGAAAACCTGCACCTGCTGGTACAAGTTTTCTCGCCGGACGAAGGTCGGTCGTGCGCCGCGCACCGGCCGGAAGGGGAGGAACGCGAGGGGCCGTGACCAACAACCTCGACAGGCTCGACGACCAGGACTACCCGGCCGTCTCGATGGGACAGGCGGCCGAGCTCCTCGGGGTGCAGCCTGCGTTCCTCCGCAGCCTGGACAACGCCGGGGTGCTCCACCCGCACCGCACCGGCGGCGGGCACCGCCGGTACTCGCGCCGCCAGCTCGCCCTCGCGAGCCGGCTGCGCGAGCTGCTGGACGACGGCCACACTCTCGCCTCCGCGCAGACCATCGCCGACCTCGAGGACCGGCTGCAGGACAGCGACCGGGCCCGCGAGCGCGCCGACGAGGCCCGCCGCGAGGCCGACGACGCCCGCGACCGGGCGGCCGAGGAGCTCGACACCGCCCGGTCGGACCTGCGGGAACGCTCCGACGAGCTGCGCCGGACCCGCGCGCAGCTCGACGACGCCCGCGGCGAGATCGAGAACCTCACCAGCAGACTGCGGGACGCGTCGACGACGCGCTCGTGAGCGTCAGGTGCGCGGGCGGCGACGGGCCGGCCGGGTGATCGCCAGGCGCTCGTGCTCGGAGAGCCCGCCCCACACCCCGTAGGGCTCGTCGACGGTCAGGGCGTGCCGCCGGCACTCCTCGAGCACCGGGCAGGTCCGGCAGATCTCCTTCGCCCGGCTCTCGCGATGCGCCCGCGCCGGGCCGCGCTCGCGTTCGGGATGGAAGAAGGCCTCGCTGTCCATGCCGCGGCACGCCGCGGACCGCTGCCAGTCCCACGTCTCGACGACGGGCAGCGGGAGCCGGCGCGTGTCAGCCACGACGGCACCCCCCACCCGCGGTGAGGGCGCGCTCGGGAGCGCCGGCACGGGGCCGACGCTCGGGGGGTCGGGACCACTGGGCGGTGGTCCCGGGGACGTCCCGGGCGCCCGCGGGGCGCCGGGATCCGGTTGTGTCGTACATCGCTCACCAGCCTGGGAGGAGCCGGTAGCGGGGCCGCTCGCAGCGTAACCGCGCGACGGCCGACGCGCCGGACGGGCGACCCGTCCGGGCCGCCCGTCCGGTGTGCGGGGATCAGCTCGTCGCGGCCTTCGCGGCGTCGACCTCGGTGTCCGCGCTCGCCGAGCGCAGGGTGCCGTCGGCGTTCTCCAGGTGGGCCCGGACGAACCACTGGTACTGCTCGAGGTCGCCGGCCTGGTCGATGAGCATGTCCTGGGTGACCGGGTCGAGCTCCTCGGTCTTCTCGATCGCGGCCCGGTGGTCCTCGATCACCCCGGCGTAGACGAGGTCGAGCGCCCCGAGGTGGGCGATCGCGTCGCTGCGGCCGATCGAGTAGTCGTCCCAGCTGCGCTGCGCGACGAGGGCGCCCGGGGTGCCGCAGGGCGAGCCGCCGAGGGTGGCGATCCGCTCCGCCACGTCGTCCACCATCTCGCGCACGCCGTCCACCTGCGGGTCCAGCATGGTGTGCACCGCGATGAAGTTCGGCCCGATCACGTTCCAGTGCACGTGCTTGAGCGTGAGCGCAAGGTCGTTGAGGGCGTTGAGCCGGTCCTGGAGCAGCGTGACGACCTGGCCGGCCTCGTCGGACTTCATCCCGGGGACGGTGTAGTTGATCTGGGGACGGTTCTCGGTGGTGGTCATGGTGTCCTTCCTGTCGTCCCGGTTCACGGGGTCCTCCTCTTGAGTAGGTCCGGAAACCGTTCGTCAAACGTGGTTGGCCGTGACGTGCGCCCTCAGGGTGGTGAGGCTGCGGGCGAGCAGCCGCGAGACGTGCATCTGCGAGACCCCGACCCGGCGGGCGATCTCCGACTGCGTGAGCTGGTCGACGAAGCGCAGGCCGACGATGGTCCGCTCGCGCTCGGGCAGCACGGCGAGCAGCGGGCGGAGGGTGGCGCGGTCCTCCGCACGGGTGAGGGCGTCGTCGAGCTCGCCGAGCCGGGCGTCGTCGGGTTCGCCGGGGTCGCGCCGCTCGTCGAGCGAGCCCGCGGTCTGGTAGCCCTGCGCGAGCAGGACCTCGAGCACCACCTCCCGGTCGACGCCCAGCGCCTCGGCGATCTCGCTGGGTCGCGGTGCCCGGCCGAGGCGCTGGTAGAGCGCCGAGCTCGCCCGGTTCACCCGGCCCGCCATCTCCTTGACCCGGCGCGGCACCCGCACGATCCACGTCTGGTCGCGGAAGTGGTGCAGGAACTCGCCGCGGATGCAGGGGACGAGGTAGCCGACGAAGTCCGTGCCGTCGCCGCGCTCGGGGTCCCACCGGTCGATCGCGGTGAGCAGGGCGAGCCGGGCGACCTGCAGCAGGTCGTCGTAGGCCGCGGGGGAGGCGCCGGCCTGTCCGCGGGCCATGCGCTCGGCGATGGGCAGGTAGGTCTCGGCGATGGAGTTGCGCAGCGCCCGGCGGCGCGGGTCGTCCGGCGCCAGCGAGTGCAGGGCGCGCAGGCGCGGGAGCTGGGCGGCGTGCCGGCTCCCGGGCCGGGTGTCCGCCGCGTCCGTCCCGGCCGGGGGCGCCATGACCGTCATGTCCGCTCCGTCTCCGTTCTCGCGAACCGCGTCACACGTTGTTCACGAGGAGCATGACCCCGGATCGGGCGGGACGCGAGTCGAACGGGTGCGTGCCGGCCGTCCGCGAGGTCAGCCGCGCAGCACGTCGTCGGCGACGAGGGTGGCGCGGTAGCCGGCGAGCAGCAGGACGTGCAGCAGGTAGAGCCAGAGCGCCAGCGCGGAGACCGCGCCGACGATCGGGAGGCCGCCGAAGGGGGCCGACCACTCGACCGGAATGGCCAGGAACAGCAGGAAACCCTGCAGGAACCCGGCGAGGACGGACCCGGTGCCGAACCCGCCGAGCAGCAGGGCGCGCCACCCGATCCGGCCGGGCCCGACGAGCCGGAACACCAGCACCAGGGCCACGGACACCGTGACCCACACGACGTGGAACGCGACGACGACGCCGAGCGCGAGCCACCAGCCGCCCCGCACGTAGAGCGGGGCGACCAGGGGCGCCGCGGCCAGCACGGCGAGCACGAGCACGGGCGCGACGACCGCCAGCGCGAGCAGGCCGAGCCGCCCCCGCCACCCGGTGAACCGGTCCCGGGCGGGGGAGAGCTGCAGGAACGCCCGGCGCAGGCCCTCGCCGTAGAGGCTGGCCGGGAACAGCGCCACCAGCGTCTGCACCCAGGACATGTCCAGCGCCGTGGCGGTCAGCGTGCGCAGCGCCTCGGGCGTGCCGTGCCCGCCGGGCAGCCCGCCGATCGCGGTGTCCATCCCGGCCCGCAGCGTCTCCGGCCCGACCAGCACGCCCGCGACCCGCAGCGAGACCAGCGCCAGCGGGACCAGCCCCAGCAGGCCGAAGAACGTGGCGCCGGCGGCCCACAGGGCGACGTCGCTGGCGGGGAAGGACCGGGCCGTCTCGCGCAGCAGGGCCCGCGGGGACCGCGGCGCGTTCACCGCGTGCCTCCGGGCGCGGCGGACGACCCGGGGTAGTGCGAGGCTGGCGCCGTGAACGAGGCGGGGGAGCGGGGAGTCGCGGGCTGGTCGGGTCTCCACTCCGGCGTGCAGCCGTCGGGGATCGTGCGGGTCTGGCTGCGGCTGGTGCAGGGGCTCGCCGCGGGCCCGCCGTCCCGTGTGCCGCCGGACGTGTTGTCGCTGGCCGGCGTGCTGGCGGTGGCCGGGGCGTGGCCCGCGGCCGCGGCGGGCGGGCGTTGGCCGCTGCTGGCCGCCGTGCTCGTGGTGGCCGCCGGCATCCTGGACGGGCTCGACGGTGCCGTGGCCCTGGGCACCGGCCGGGCGCGGCCGCTCGGGGCGGTCGTCGACGCCGCGGCGGACCGCGTGGGCGATCTCCTCCTGGCGGCGGTGCTGGTGGCGCTGGGTGCGCCGCCGGGATGGGCGGTGGTCGCGGCCGCGCTGGTGCTGCTGCACGAGTACGTCCGGGCCCGGGCGCAGTCCGTCGGCATGCCCGGGGTCGGCGCGGTGACGGTCGCGGAGCGGCCGACGCGGGTGATCGTGGTCGCGGTGGCCGCGCTGGGCGCGGGGGCGCTGCCCACGGGCACCCCGCTCACCGGGTGGGACTGGGCCACGGTGCTCGTGGTCGCGTGGACGGTCGTGGGCGTGGTGGGGCTCCTGCAGCTCGTGGCGGGGATCCTGCGCTCGATCCCCGGCGGGTTCCCTCCGGGGGACCGGGCGCCGGGCCGATGAGCCCCGCGGTGATCTCGGCGGAGCGCAGCACGAGCGGGAGCCCGCCGCCCGGGTGCGCGGAGCCCCCGACCAGGTAGAGCCCCGGGACGGGGGAGCGGTTGGCCGGGCGGCGCAGCGCGGCACGTGCGCCGTGCGACGCGGTGCCGTAGATCGCCCCGCCCGGGGCGCCGGCACGCCGCTCGAGATCGGCCGGCGTGAGGATCTCCCGGACGCGGACCCGGTCCCGGACGTCCGTGCCCCGCGCCGCGAGGGTGGCCAGGACGTGGTCGGCGTAGCGCTCCCGCAGGCCGGGGGCGTCCCAGTCGACGCCCCGGCCGGGGTCGTGGACCGGCGCATTGACCAGCACGAACCACCCCTCGCTCGCCTCGTCCGGCCGCAGGGCCGGATCGTCCGGCGCGTGCACGTAGATCGTCGGGTCGGGCACCGGGCGCGGGTGCCGGCCGAAGATCGCGTCGAACTCGGCGGCGTAGTCCCGCGGGAACCAGACCCGGTGCGCCGCGCCGGGTTCGCGGCACCCCGCCCGGTCGGCGGGCCCGAGGCCGAGCAGCAGCACGAAGCCGGCCAGCGACCGCGGCGCCCGGCGCAGGTCGCGACGGGCCCGCCGGGCCGTGCCGGCCGGGAGCAGCCGCTCGTACAGGACGGCGGCGTCGGCGTTGCACACCACGACGTCGGCGGGCACCTCGCGGCCGCCGACCCGGACGCCCCGCACCGCCCCGCCCGCGACGGTGACCGCCTGGACCTCGGACCCGAGGTGGACGGCGACGCCGAGGGAGCGGCACCGCTCGAGGAGCGCGTCGGCGATCCGGCGCAGTCCGCCGCGCACGTACCAGGCGCCGAACCGCTGCTCGACGTACGGCGTCACGGACAGCACCGCGGGCGTGCGGCGGAAGTCCGAGCCGGAGTAGGTGGCGTAGCGGGCGAACCACGTCCGCAGCCGGGGGTCGGGCAGCAGCTCGCGGCCCAGGCCCGCGAGCGTCCGCCAGGGGGCGACCGCCCGCAGGTCGCGGAGCCGCGCGGACATGCGCAGCAGTGCGCGCAGGTCGAGCGGGCGGCGCAGCACGGCCTCGCCGACGAGCTCCCACAACCGGCCGGAACGCTCGTGGAGTGCCTGCCAGGCGGCGCCGGCGCCGGGCCCGAGCGCGGCGTCGAGGGCGGCCGGGACGGCCGCGGGGTCGTGCGGCATGTCCAGCCGGGTGCCGTCGGCGAAGGTGTAGGCGCACACCGGGTCCACCGGCTCGATCACCAGCCCGGAGGGGCCGCCCGTCGCCGCGAACACCTCCTCGAGCACGCCGGGCAGGGTGAGCAGGGAGGGCCCGGTGTCGAAGACGAACCCTTCCCGCTCGACGACGCCGAGCTTGCCGCCGTGCGTGTCCGCGCGCTCGTGCAGCGCCACCTCGTGCCCCAGAGCCGCGAGCCGTGCCGCCGCGGCCAGCCCGCCGACGCCGGCCCCGATCACGACCACCCGGCTCACGGCCCCGACCTCGCTCCGGTCCGCACGGACCTCCCGGGCCTCACAGGATGCGACCCTTCCAGCTCAGCGTGCCCGCCCGCCGTCCCGCCCAGGAGGAGGCGAGCAACCCGAGCAGCGCGACGACGGAGACCGGATGGGCGGCGGCGTCCGGCCAGGTGCGGGCGCCCGTCCGCCGGGCGGCGAGCACCCGGCTCGCGACGCCGGCCGCGTAGCCGAGCGCGCCCGCCCGCGACCCGCGCAGCGCGGCGACGGCGGGCAGGACGTAGACCAGCGCGAGCAGCGCGGCCACCGCGACCGCGCCGGGGGCGGAGCCGAACGCCGCCCACAGCGACTTGCGGTAGCCCGCCGCGAGCTGGCGGCCGTCGTCGTACATCCGGCAGGCGGCGAGCGCGGACCCGTCGGCGACACCGGTCCGGCCGCCCGCCCGCCGGACCGCGCGGGCGAGCGCGATGTCGTCCAGCACCTCGCCCGCCACGGCTTCCCAGCCGCCGGCCCGGGCGAGCGCGGCCGCCTCGACCAGCAGGAACTGGCCGTTGGCGGCGACCATGGACGGCCGCCCGGACCGCTCCGCCACCCGCAGCGGCAGCGTGACCAGCCAGGACCAGGCCAGCAGCGGCTGCACGAGCCGGGCGGCGATGCCGTCGGCCACCTGCCGGGGCCAGGGACAGAGCAGGTCGAGCGGGACGGGCCCGCGCAGCACCGCCACCGCGGCGGCAACGGCGTCCGCGGCGAGGACGACGTCCGCGTCGACGAACACCAGGATCTCGCCGCGCGCGGCGGCGGCGAGCTGGGCGCAGGCGTGCGGCTTGCCGAGCCGGCCGGCGGGGGGCGGGGTGCCGGTGAGCACCCGCAGCCGGGGGTCGCCGCCCGCCGCCGCCCGCACGGCCGCCGCGGTGCCGTCCGCGGAGCCGTCGTCGAGCACGAGGATCTCGACCTCGTCCAGGCCGGCCTGTGCGAGCAGCGAGCGGATGGTCGGGCCGATGCGGTGGGCCTCGTCGCGGGCGGGGACGAGGAGGGAGACGGGCACGGTCACCGGCGGGGGCGCGGCGGGCGGGGTACGCAGGAGCCGCTGGTTGCGCAGCTGGTGCAGGGTTCCGAGCACCGCGAGGGCCGAGCCGGCGGCGGCCGCGGCCCGGAGCGGTCCGTCCGGTCCGTCGAGGCGCGCGGCGGTCACGGCGGAACCCTAGTGAGGCACCGGTCCGGCCCGCACCTCGACCCGGCCGGGCGTTTCGACTCGCGCCCGCGCGCCAGGCACGGCATCGTCGGGGCACCCCCGGGGACCCCCGTGCCCGGCCGTGTCCCAGGAAGGACGACGCGTGCTCCGAACCGCTCCCCTCGTGCGCGGGCGCGTACACGCACTCACCTGGACGCTCGTGGCCGGCGCGGTGCTGGTCCAGATCGCCTACCCGCTCACCCCGGAGGCGCTGCGCACGCAGGTGACGGTGCTGTCGGTGGTGGTGTTCGCCGCCGCCTCGCTGTGCGACGCGACCCGCCTGCACGGCGCCCGCGGCGGGCTCCTGCTGCTCGTCGTCGCGGGCGGGGGCGGGCTCGTCGCGGAGGCGGTCGGGCTGCGCACGGGCGTCCCGTTCGGCGCCTACGCCTACACCGGCACGCTCGGGCCGGAGCTGCTCGACGTGCCCCTGGTCGTGCCGCTGGCCTGGACGATGATGGCCTGGCCCGCACTGGTCGTCGGGCGGACGCTGGCCCGGTCCCGCGCGGGCGTCGTCGCCGTCGGGGCCGCTGCGCTCGCCGCCTGGGACGTGTTCCTGGACCCGCAGATGGTCGACGCGGGGCACTGGCGCTGGCTCGACCCCGGGCCCGGCCTGCCGTTGGTCCCGGGCATCCCGCTGACCAACTACGCCGGCTGGCTGCTGGTGTCCGCGCTGGTCGTCGCGGCGCTGCACGCGACCCTGCCGGCCCACGACCGGCCCCCCGCCCCCGCCACCGCGCTCTACCTCTGGGTGTACGGCTCCTCGGTGCTCGCCCATCTGGCCTTCTTCGGCCTGCCGGGCTCGGCGCTGGTCGGCGGGGTGCTGATGGGGGCGGTCGCGATTCCGTTCGCCCGCGCGGCGCGGCGGGCCGGGGTCGGCGCCGGCCTCCTCCCGGCGGGGACGCGGGCGTCGGGGGTCCGGCCGTGAGGGACGCGCTCACCAGCCGGGCCGCCCCGCTGCGGATGCGCCGGCGCCGGCTCGTGGTGCCCGACCCGACCCTGCCGCGTGCGGTGCCGTCCGGTACGAAGGCGGTGGTCGTCGGGGCGGGGGTGGCCGGGGTCAGCGCCGCGGTCGTGCTCGCCGAGCGCGGGGTCCGGGTGACGCTGCTGGAGGCCGCCGAGCACCTCGGCGGCCGGCTGGGTGCGTGGCCGGAGGTCCTGCCGGACGGGACCGAACAGGTCGTCGAGCACGGCTTCCACGCCTTCTTCCGGCACTACTACACCTGGCGCGCGGTGCTGGGCCGGATCGACCCCGAGCTGCGGTTCCTCGCCCCGGTCGACGGCTACCCGGTGATCTCGCGGAGGTGGCCGGACGAGGACCTCTCCGGCCTGCCCGCCGCCCCGCCGCTGAACCTGCTCGCCCTGCTGCTGCGCTCGAAGAGCCTCGGCTGGCGGGACATGGCCGGGGCCGACCCGGACGCCGGCCGCGCCCTGCTCGCCTACGACCGCGCGACGACGACCGCGGAGCTCGACCACCTCGACGCCGCGGCCTTCCTGGACCGCCTGGGCATGTCCGAGCGCACCCGCGGGATGCTGTTCGAGGCCTTCGCCCGCTCCTTCTTCTGCGACCAGGCGGGACTGTCGGCGGGCGAGCTGGTCGCGATGTTCCACTACTACTTCCTGGGCAACCCCGAGGGCATCGGCTTCGACGCCCCGGTCACCGACCACCGCACCGCGATCTGGGAGCCGCTGGCGCGGCACCTGCGCGCGCACGGGGCGGAGGTGCGGACCGGGTGCCGGGCCACCCGTCTCGAGCCGGACGGCCAGGGGTGGCGACTGGGCACGGCGGCCGGGGACCTCACGACGCGGCACGTCGTGCTGGCCCTGGACCCCGCGGGGTTGCGGGGGCTGCTGGAGGCGTCGCCGGGGGCGGCCGCCTCGGCCCCGCGGCTGGCCGCGCAGTGCGCGGGGCTCGGGACGGCCCCGCCGTTCGCCGTCGCGCGGCTGTGGCTCGACCGGGACGTCGCGCCGGAGCGGGCGGTGTTCAGCGCCGTCAGCGGGGAGCGCACCCTCGACTCGATCACCGTGTACTCGCGGCTGGAGGCCCCGTCGGCCGAGTGGGCCGCCCGGACCGGCGGTTCCGTCGTCGAGCTGCACTCCTACGCGTGCCCGGAACCCGACGCCAAGGCCGCGACCGGGGCCATGCACGCGGAACTGGCCGCGCTGTGGCCCGAGGTCCGCGCGGCCGAGGTCCTGCACGTGCACCAGCGGCACGAGGCCACGGCCCCGGCCTTCCCTCCCGGGACGGCCGGGACCCGCCCCGGCGTCCGCACCGACGCGCGCGGGGTGCGGGTGGCCGGGGACTTCGTGGAGCTGCCCTACCTCGCCGGGCTCATGGAGCGGGCGGCGATGTCCGGGGTCCTCGCGGCGAACGACGTGCTCGCCGAGGCGGGCGCCGCCGCCGAGCCGGTCGACGGCGTCCCGCAGCGGGGGCTGCTGGCCGGGGTGCCCCGGATCCGCGGCCGCGCCTGACCGGGCCGGCTACCGCTTCGCGCCCTGCCCGGAGTCCTTCTGCGGCTCCGGCGGGTCGGCGATCGTGTCGGCCGCCGTCGCCCCGCGCTCACCCATCGGCAGCGGCTCGCCCTTGGTGGTGTCCTGCTCGGTCTGCCGCTCGCTCTCGGCGTTGATCTCCGCACCCAGCAGCACGATGTAGCTGGTCAGGTACAGCCACAGCATCAAAACGATGACGCCCGCCAGGGCGCCGTAGGTCTTGTTGTAGCTGCCGAAGTTGTTCACGTAGAAGCTGAAGGCGAGGCTCCCGATGATCCACAGGAGCGTCGCGACCAGGGCGCCGGTGCTCACCCAGGTGAGCCGCGGCGCGTCCCGGTCCGGGGCGATCCGGTAGACCACCGCGAGCGCCACGATGACCAGCGCGACCAGCAGCGCCCACCGCACGACCTGGGCGACGACCAGACCCCACCCGCCGAGGCCCAGGGCCTCGAACACCGCGGGCACCACGGCCACGAGCGCGACCGCGAGCAGCACGAACCCCACCGCGCCGAGGGTGAGGCCCAGCGCGACGCCGCGGAGCTTGAGGAACCCGCGGGTCTCCTTCTCGTCGTAGGCCAGGTTGGTGGCCTTGATCAGGTTCATCGTGCCGCCCGAGGCGCTCCACAGGGCCGCCAGGATCGACACGACCAGCCCGATGCCCAGCGCCCGGTCGCTGCTGCCGGCGACGGCGTTGAGCTGGTCGGTGATGATCGGGCGGGCGGTCTCGGGCAGGGCGGAGGCCAGGTCGTTGACCTGGGCCGCGACCTGCGCCGGGTCGGCGACCAGGCCGTAGATCGTGAGCGCCGCGATCATCGCGGGGAAGAGCGCCAGGAAGGCGAAGAAGGCGACCCCGCCGGCCAGGATCGGGACGTTGTCGTCCTTCGCCTCGGCCCAGGCCCGCTTCACCACCTGCAACCAACCCCGGGGTGGGATCTTCACCGGGTTGTCGGCGTCACGGCCCGGGGGCCCGTCGTTCCGCCGCTGGTCGACGTCCCAGCTCCCGCGGCCCGCGCGCGTCGTGTCGGTTCGGCTCGTCATGCCCGGCGGGATGCCCGGGCGACGGCCCCGTGAATCCTCCCCGTGGACTCCCCGTGGACCCTCCGGCGTCAGCCCGCGGGCACCGGTGCCGTCGTCTCCAGCGGCACGTGCTGCCCCCGCACCACGCCGAGCGCCACGGCCTGGCGGGGGAGCACGGCGTCGAGCAACCAGTCCGCCGCGACCCGGATCCGGTTGCCGGGCATGGAGAGCAGGTGGTAGCCGCGGGTGACGGCGGTGGCCGGCAGCCCGGACAGCGGGACGCCTAGCGGGTTGGCCGCCGCGTCCGTGCCACCGAGCTCGACCACGAACCCCAGGTCGCTGTGCTTGTACGCCCGCGGGGTGCCGTGGCCGAGCGAGGCGGCCACGTTGCGCGCGGCGAGCGCGCCCTGCCGGGTGGCGTGCTGGGCGGTCATGGCGGTGGCCGAGCCGGGCCGGGTGACGTCCGGCACCGCGGCGGCGTCCCCGCACGCCACGATCTCCGGGTGCCCCGCCACGGCCAGGTCGGTCCCGACGACGAGCCGGCCGCGCTCGTTCGGCAGGCCCAGGTCCTCGACCAGGGGATCGGGCCGCACCCCGACGCACCAGATGAGGGTGTGGGTCGGGACCTCCTCGTCCGTGTCCGTGAGCCGCACGCACCTCGGCAACGCCTCGGCCACCGACTGGCCCATGCGGACGTCGACGCCCCGCTCACGCAGCACCCGGTCGGCCGTGTGCGACAGCCGCTCGTCGAGCTCCGGCAGGACCCGCTTCGCGATGTCGAGCAGCATCCAGCGGACCGGCGTGTCCCGCAGCGACGGGTGGTCCTTCGCCAGCGCGGCGGTGAACGACGCGCCCTGCGCTGCCACCTCGGTGCCGGTGTACCCGGCCCCGACCACCACGAACGTGCAGCGCGAGGCCTTCTCGGCCGGATCGGCCGCGACGGCGGCCAGCTCGATCTGCCGGGTCAGGTGGTCGCGCAGGTAGAGGGCCTCGGGCAGCCCCCGGAAGCCGTGCGCGTACTCGGCGATGCCCGGCACCGGCAACAGCTTGTTGACGCTGCCCACCGACAGCA
This sequence comes from Pseudonocardia yuanmonensis, assembly GCF_039542425.1. Taxonomy (NCBI): domain Bacteria; kingdom Bacillati; phylum Actinomycetota; class Actinomycetes; order Pseudonocardiales; family Pseudonocardiaceae; genus Pseudonocardia; species Pseudonocardia yuanmonensis. The sequence goes on along the minus strand of NZ_BAABIC010000018.1, from coordinate 51,051 downwards.
CGAGCCGGTCGTAGGACACCGACCCGGTGCCGCCCTCCTGGTCGGTCCACGACACCGTGCGGGCGTCGACGTCGATGTGGGTGACCTCGCCGACGACGATCTCGGCGCCGCGCAACGACTGGACCAGCGGCACCGCGATGCGCCGCGGCTCGAGGGTGCCGACCGCGACCTCCGGCAGCAGCGGCAGGTAGAGGAAGTGGTCGTTCTGGTCGATCACGGTGATCCGGGCGCGGCCCCGCAGCCGGCGCAGCAGTCCCTTCGCGGCGGTGTGCCCGGCGAACCCGGCGCCGACGACCACGACGTGCGGCAGGTCGCCGCCGGAGTCCGGGGGCGGCCGCCTCCGGGCCTTGCGCACCATGTCCGCGATCGCCGCCATCCCGGTACCTCCGCTCCGTCGTCTCCCCGATCACCTGGCCCCTACCCGACCATCCGCGGACCGACACGGCAAGCGGACGGCGTCAGGCCCGCCGGTTGCGGACCCCCTCGGCGAAGTGGACGTTCTCCATGATCCCGAGCACGTTGCCGAACGGGTCGACGACGGAGGCGGTGACGAAGCCCGGGCCGTGCTCGCGCACGTCCGCGTGCTTCGTGGCGCCGCGGGCGAGCAGGTCGTCGAGGGCGGCGGCGACGTCGTCGACCGCCCAGAAGGTGATCGACCCGGCCGGCGTTCCGGTGGGATGCGGGGCGTAGGCGGCGTTCACGATCCCGAACTCGTCCTCGCGCGGCCCGAGCCGCCACTCCACGTACCCGCCCTCCACGACGTAGTACGGCGGGCCCCCGAAGAGGTCCGAGTACCAGGCGCGCGCGGCGTCGAGGTCGGCGGCGAAGAAGTTGTGGGTGGCCATTCCCTGGAGCATGTCGTCCTCCTCGATCGGTCCGTGGAGGAAGCATGCGCCCCGAAAGTGCTCACCGAACGAGCACTTCTGAAGACGATACTTCCGGGCGTGCGTGCCGACCGACTCGTCGCGATCCTGCTGCTGATGCAGGCGCGCGGCCGCGTGACCGCCGGACAGGTGGCCGAGGAGCTGGAGATCTCCGTCGCGACCGCCCGGCGGGATCTCGAGGCCCTCTCCGCCGCCGGCGTGCCGGTCTACCCCCAGCCCGGCCGCGGGGGCGGCTGGTCGCTGGTGGGCGGGGCGCGCACGGACCTCACCGGGCTCACCGCCGGCGAGGCGCGGGCGTTGTTCCTGCTCGCCGGGCCGGAGGTGCGCGCCGCACCCGAGCTGCGGTCCGCGCTGCGCAAGCTCACCCGGGCCCTGCCCGAGACCTTCCGGGCCGAGGCGGAGGCGGCGGCCGGGGCCGTGCTCGTCGACCCGGCCCGGTGGGGCGAGCGGGAGGCGCCCCGGGAGGCCCGGGTGGACCTGCTGTCCGAGGCGGTGGTGCGCCGCCGGAAGGTGCGGTTCGGCTACGGGGGCCGGGAGCGGCTCGTCGACCCGTGGGCGCTGATCGACAAGTCCGCGACCTGGTACCTGCTCGCGGGCACCGCCGCGGGCCGCCGCACCTTCCGCGTCGACCGGATCAGCGACGCCGAGCTCACCGACCTCGCCGCCGACCGGCCGGACGACCTGTCGCTCACCGAGGCGTGGCGCGAGACCGTCGAGCTGCTGGAGGGCCGCCGCTCCTCGGCCGTCGCCACGGCCCTGGTCGAGCCCCGCCTGGTCCCCGTGCTGCGGGAGCGGTTCGGCCGCCACCTCGGGACGGGGACGGAAGAGGTCGGGGACGGCCGGGTGCGCGTCACCGTCACCGCGCACACGCCGTGGGCGCTGGCCGAGCAGCTGGCCGGCTGGGCGGGGTACGTCGAGGTGGAGACCGGGGGCGGGGCCGACAACGCCGAGGTCCGGGCGGGGCTCGCGCGGATCGGCCGCACGCTCGTCGAGCGCTACGGGTGATCACCGTGCAGAGTGCCGGGATGAGCGAGCGCATCGAGGTCTCCCGCACGGTCGACGCCGATCCGGCCGAGGTGTTCGCCGTGCTGCGGGACCCGCAGGGCCACGTCGACGTCGACGCGTCCGGGATGCTGATGGACGCGACCGGCGGGCCCGTGTCCGCGGTGGGCGACACCTTCGTGGTGCACATGGACCGCGAGGCGCTCGGTGACATCCCCGAGCTGGGGAGGTACGACGTGACGGTCAGGATCACCCGCTACGAGCAGTACCGCGAGATCGCCTGGACGATCGTCGGCGTGGCCCGCCCGCCGATCGGGCACGTCTACGGGTACCGGCTCGAGCCGGTCGACGGCGGCACCCGGGTGATCCAGTACTACGACTGGTCCGACATCGCCCCGGAGTGGCGCGAGAAGGACATCTTCCCGATCGTCTCCGAGGCTTCGCTCAGGGCGACGCTCGGGATCCTCGACCGGACCGTCCGCCGCCGCCGGGTGTGAGGGCGGCCACCGCGGGGCATACGGAGGTACCTCCGGTCCTTGTGCGGGACGGCAGACTTGCCGATCCTCGAGAAGGTGGAGACATGAAGGTCTGGTTCGTCACCGGTTCGTCCCGCGGCTTCGGGCGCGAGTGGACGGTCGCGGCGCTGGAGCGCGGCGACTCGGTCGCGGCCACGGCGCGCGACGCGTCCGGCCTGGACGACCTGGTCGCGAAGTACGGCGACGGGATCCTGCCGTTGACGCTCGACGTCACCGACCGGGAGGCGGGCTTCACCGCCGTGGCGAAGGCGCACGAGCACTTCGGGCGGCTCGACGTCGTCGTGAACAACGCCGGCTACGGGCAGTTCGGGATGATCGAGGAGCTCTCCGAGCAGGAGGCCCGCGCGCAGATCGAGACGAACGTGTTCGGCGCGCTCTGGGTCACCCAGGCGGCGCTGCCCCACCTGCGCGCCCAGGGCTCCGGACACATCCTGCAGGTCAGCTCGATCGGCGGGATCTCGGCGTTCCCGAACATCGGGATCTACAACGCGTCCAAGTGGGCGCTGGAGGGCTTCAGCCAGGCGCTGGCCCAGGAGGTCGCGGACTTCGGCGTCCACGTGACCCTGATCGAGCCCGGCGGCTTCGACACGGACTGGGGCGGCGCGTCGGCGAAGCACGCCACGCCGAACCCGGCCTACGACGAGTTCCGCGAGAAGGCCGCGGAGCAGCGCCGGCGGCGCACGGCCGGCTCCGGCGACCCGGCGGCGTCGAGCGCGGCCGTGCTGAAGCTGGTCGACGCCGAGAACCCGCCGCTCCGCGTGTTCCTCGGCGAGGCGCCGCTCGGGATCGCCGAGGCGGACTACGAGAGCCGCCTCGCGACCTGGCGCGAGCACCAGCCGCTCGCCGTGGAGGCCGGCGGCCGGAGCTGACCGGGCCCGGGCCTCAGGGCGGGGTGCCGTCGGCGCCCCGCCCCGGGCCCGTCCGCAGCTCGTGCAGGTTCCACCGGCCCGGTTCCCTCGCCAGCACGGCCACGGACAGGGGATCGACGTCGATGCGCCAGACCGCCGTCGCCGGGGCGCCGAGCGCGTGGGCCAGCGCCGCCCGCACCACGGCGGGATCGACGACGGCGAGCAGCCCCTGCGGGCGGTTCGGCACCGTGCGCAACCAGCCCCCGATCCGCCCGACGAAGGCGGCCATCGACTCCCCGCCGTGCGGCACGGCCTCGGGCTCGGTGAGCCAGCGGGTGAGGCCGTCCGGGTCGGCGGCGGCGACGTCGTCGAGCGCCCGGCCGGCCCAGCTGCCGTGGTCCAGGCCGGTCAGCCCGTCGTCGACGGCCGCGGGCAGGCCCAGCGCGTCCGCCGTCTGCCGGCAGCGCAGCGACGGGGCGCAGCGCACCTCCTCGTAGCGGGGGAGGGCCGGGACGGGGAGCTCGGCGGCCTCGATCGCCTCGTCGTCGGCGAACCCGGACCGCCGGGTGGCCGCGGTGGCGGCGTGGGTCAGCAGCACGAGTCGCACGACTCCAGTGTGGACCGCGATGATCGGCGCCGGGGTCCGGGGTGCCCGGGCGCTAGAGTGCCGCATCCCGAGGCGTCCGGCCGCGGGGCGGGGAGGGGCCGTGGAGCGTGCGGAGATCGTCGCCACCGTCGAGCGGGAGCGGCTGGACCTGGCCGACCTGCTCGACGAGCTGGGGCCGGAGGAGTGGACGCGGCCGTCCCTCGCCCGGGGCTGGACGGTGCAGGACGTCGTCGCCCACCTGACGCTGACGACCCGGCTGTCGCCGCTGGCGGCGATGACGGGCGTGCTCAGGGCGCGCGGGGACCTGAACAGGATGATCGGCGACTCCGCGCGGGCCCGGGCCGCCCGGTACGCGCCGGCGGAGCTGGTCGCGCAGCTGCGGGAGAACGCGGGCTCGGCGCGCCGCCCGCTCGGCACCCAGCCCCCGGACCCGCTGGTCGACATGCTGGTGCACGGGCAGGACATCGCGCGTCCGCTCGGCCGCCCGCGCGCGATGCCCGCGGCCGCGGTCGCCACCGGGCTCGACCACGTGTGGGGCAGCTCCTTCTACGGCGCCCGGAAGCGGTTCACCGGCCTGCGGCTGCGCGCCACCGACCTCGACTGGTCGGCGGGCGAGGGGGAGGAGGTCCGCGGCCCGGCCGGCGACCTGCTGCTGCTCGCCACCGGTCGCCCGGCGGGGCTCGACGCCCTCGACGGACCCGGGGTGACGCAGGCCGCTGCACGGCTCGCGTGAGGGCGCCCCGGGCGTAGCGTGATCGCGTGCTGACACGAGGCGCGGTGTTGCGCGAGGTCCCGGGCAGGTTCGAGGTCGTCGAGCTGGAGGTCGACGACCCGAGGCCCGGCGAGATCCGGGTGAAGATGGTCGCGAGCGGGCTCTGCCACTCGGACGACCACCACGCCACCGGCGACCAGAAGGTGGGGATCCTGCCGTTCGCCGGCGGGCACGAGGGGGCCGGGATCGTCGAGGCCGTCGGACCGGGGACCACCGGGTTCGCCGAGGGCGACCACGTCGTGTTCTCGTTCCTGCCTGCCTGCGGCCGGTGCCGCTGGTGCGCGCACGGTATGCAGAACCTCTGCGACCTCGGGGCGTCGCTGGCGACGAACGCCCGGTGGGAGGACCCGACGTCCTTCCGGCTCGCGCTGGACGGGAAGCCCGTCGGGCAGATGTGCGGGCTGTCGACCTTCTGCGAGTACACGACCGTCTCCACCGCCTCGGCGGTCAAGGTCGATCCGTCGGTCCCGCTGGAGATCGCCTGCCTGACCGGCTGCGGCGTGGGCACCGGCTGGGGCGCGGCGGTCAACTCCGCGGAGGTGCGGCCCGGCCAGGTCGTGATCGTGATGGGCGTCGGCGGGATCGGGATCAACGCGGTGCAGGGCGCCGCGCACGCCGGGGCCTCCGCGGTGATCGCCGTGGACCCGGTCGCGTTCAAGCGCGAGTCGGCGCTCGGCCTCGGCGCGACGCACGCGGTCGAGGACATCCGGGAGGCCGCCGACCTCGCCCGCTCGCTGACCAACGGCCAGGGCGCCGACGCGTCGATCGTCTGCGTCGGCGTGACCCGGGGCTCGCACGTGGGGCAGGCGCTGAAGGCGGTGCGCAAGGGCGGGACGTGCGTGGTCGTCGGGCTGGGCGACGTGCGCACCCGCGAGGGCGACATCCCGCTGATGGAGCTGACGCTCTACCAGAAGCGGCTGCAGGGCTCACTGTTCGGCGCCAGCGCCCCCACCGCGGACATCCCCGCGCAGCTGGAGCTGTACAGGCGGGGTGCGCTCAAGCTCGAGGAGCTGATCACGACCCGGTACACGCTCGACGAGGTCGCCACCGGTTTCGACGACATGCACGCCGGCCGCAACCTGCGCGGCGTGATCGTGTTCTGAGTACGGGGCGGGCGGTGCCGGGTCAGGCGGCGGCGGGCAGGCCCGTCGCCTCGGCCAGCTCGTCGAACACGGCGATGTTCAGCTCGAACCCCCGGACCGCCTCGTCCATGACCCGGCGCTGCTCGATCTCGTCCCAGGGGGCGGCGTCGAGCAGCGCGCGGTAGCGCGCGCGGAACCGCGACGGGCTGCCCAGCGCGGCGAAGTCGTAGAACAGGGCGCCGGGACCGGTGAGGCCGTAGGTGCGCTCCAGCATCTTCCCGACGACCTGGCCGCCGGCGAGGTCGCCGAGGTAGCGGATGTAGTGGTGGGCCACGAAGACCGGCGCGTCCGTGGCGGCCTCGCTCAGCCGGGCGACGTAGGTCTCCGTCGCGGGCAGCGTCCGGGGCGCGTCGACGGATCCGCCGAGGGCCGGGACGTCCCGGCGCAACGCGGGCACCCGGCGCAGCTCGTCGATCACGAAGGGGCCGGCGACGGGGTCCGCGGCCAGCGCGTCCCCCGCGGCCTCGAGCGCGCCGTAGATCGCGAGGTACTGCTCGGCGAGCAGGGTGTACGCCGACAACGGGAGGCGCCCGTCGAGCAGGGCGGCCATGTAGGTGGAGTGGTGGGCACGCTCGTGAACCGCGGCCGTGGCCTGGCGCAGACCGGTGGAGAGCTCGCCCATGCCGTTCCTCCCGCATCTTCCTGACACCGTGTCAGAAAAGATGCTAGAGCACCCGGCGGACTGAGGCTAGCCTAAGTCCGACGGCCGGACCATGCCCAGCACGATCCGCACGGCGGCCTCCACGGAGCCCGCCAGCTCCTCGGGCGGCACGTCGACGATCTGCCGGGCGGACAGCGCCGCGCCGATCATCGCCACCAGCACCGCCGGGTCCTCGGCCGCCATCTCGCCCGACTCGATCCCCTCCCGCACGATCCGGGCCAGCCGGTCGCCGATCGGGTCCGCGTGCGCCGCGATCCGCCGGTACGACTCGGGATCGAGGGCCCCGGCCAGCGCCTGCCCCGGCGGCAGGTGGAACTCCGCGAGCCGGTGCAGCTGCAGCCGCGCGAAGACGGCGAGCCGCTCGGTGGGCGTCGCCGCGGCCCCGAGCGCCGACTCGAGGTCGGCGACGTACCGGTCCGCCTCGTGCTCCACGAACGCGACGAGCAGGGCCTGCCGGTCGGGGAAGTGGTTGTAGATCGAGGTCCGGCCCACCCCGGCCGCGGCCGCGACGCCGGCGAGCGTGACGGCGTCGAACCCCCGCTCGTAGAGCAGCTCGCGCAGGGCGGCGAACACGCGGGCGCGCACCTCGTCCCGATGGGCGGCGAGCGACCCCCCGAGCACCTTCGGCACGCCGGCCCTCCTCCCGCCGTCGGGGTCCAGCGTAGGGCCGGTGTGCGCGGCGGGCACCGGTGTCACGTGTAGTCGGCACCGACGCCGCGCGAACGTGGTGATCGCGTCACCCACCCGCCGGTTGACCGCCCGCGGACCTGACGGGAAGGTGAGGTCCGGCGGTGACGGCACGAGGAGGCCACGGTGACCCGGGCTCTGGAACGTTCGCCCAGTTCTTTCGCGGCCGAGAGCAGGACCCTGGACCACGGGGTCGTCGCGCTCCGGCTGGTCGGCGAGCTCGACGCGGACTCCGCGGCGCGGCTGCACGACGCCCTGCACGCGGCGGCGGTCGGCGCCCGCGCGGTGGTGGTGGACCTGTCCGAGGTCACCTACCTCGGCTCGGTCGGGGTCAGCGCGCTGCTGGGCGTCTACACCCGCTCCGGCGGCCGCGTGCACCTGGCCGGGCTGCACGCGCACCCCGGCGTGAGCCGGGTCGCCGTGCTGCTCGGGCTGGACCGGCACTTCGTGGTGCACCGGGACGTCGCCGCCTTCCTCGCGGCGGTCCGCGGCTGAGCGCCGGTCCACCGGCGAACCACGGTCAGGACACGGGCTCCACCCCGGTCAGCCGGGCCTCCTGCCACGTGTCGATGTACTGCTGCCAGCGCACGACCTTCCCGGTCTCGAAGTCCCAGACGTGCGCGGCCTGCAGCTCGAGCGGCTTCCCGGTCGCCTTCGCCGCGGTCGCGTGGTAGCGCGCCTCCACGAGGACCGTGTCCCCGCACCCGAGCACCCGCCGGATCTCGATCCGGAAGTCGTCGTGGTCCTCGGGGATCCGGGCGAGCACGTTCTCGACGACGGCCTGCGGGCCGACGAACGCTCCGCCCGGCCAGTACATGGAGTGCTCGGCCTCGAACCACTGGACCTCGTCGTGGAGGATGTCGAGCAGCGGGCCGGCGTCCCCCTTGGCGAGGCCGTCGTAGGCGGCCTGGACGAGCGCCACGTTGTCGGTCATCTCCTACCTCGCTCCGTCGTCGGTGGTCGTGCGAGGGCGGCGAGAGTAGGCCCGGGTCCGCGGGAGGACCACGGCCGTCCGGCCCCGGCCGTTCGGAGCAGCCCGGGCTCCCCGCGGCGGCAGGTGCGGTGCGAAGCTGCCCCCATGGCGATGCGGATCAGCATGTTCGGGTACCTGGGCGACGGCGGCGGCCGGTCCGTCGTCGACGCCTACGTCGAGGAGCTCGCGCGGCTGCGCGACGAGGGGTTCCGCCGGTACTGGACCGCCCAGCTGCCCTACGAGCCGGACCTGCTCACCGTCCTCGCCGTGGCCCTGCGCGAGGTGCCGGGGATCGAGGTGGGCACCGGCGTGGTGCCGATCCAGCCGCAGCACCCGATGGCGCTCGCCCAGCGCGCGCTCACCGTCAACCTGATCGGCGAGGGCCGGCTGACGCTCGGACTCGGGCTCAGCCACCGGCCCGTCGTGGAGGGGGTGTGGGGGTTGCCGTTCGACCGGCCGGTCCGCCGCCTCGCCGAGTACCTCGACGGGCTGCTCCCGCTGCTGGCGGGGGAGAAGGCCGCGGCGACCGGCGAGCTCGTCACGACCCGGGGCTCGCTACGGGTGCCGGGCGCGCCGGCGCCGGAGGTGTACGTCGCCGCGCTCGGTCCACAGATGCTGCGGCTCGCCGGGCGCCGCACGGCCGGCACCGTCACCTGGATGACCGGGCCCCGGACCCTCGCCGAGCACGTCGTCCCGACGATCCGCGGCGCCGCCGAGGAGGCCGGCCGTACCGTGCGGGTGGTCGCCTCGCTGCCGGTCGCGGTGACCGACGACGTGGACGCCGCCCGCGCCGAGGCCGCCCGCCAGTTCGCGGTGTACGGGCGGCTGCCCTCGTACCGCGCGATGCTGGACCGCGAGGGGTACGCGGGCCCGGAGGACGCCGCGATCGTCGGCGGGGAGCAGGAGGTCGCCGAGCGGCTCGGCGAGCTGCGCGAGGCCGGGGTGGACGAGTACGTCGCGCTGCCCTTCTCGCCCGATCCCGACGAGCGCGCCCGCACCCGCGCCCTGCTGCGCGCACAGGACGGGGAGTAGCGCTACCGCAGGTGCCGGGCGAGGAACGCGGTGGTGTGCCCCCAGGCCTCGGTGGCGGCCTTCTCGTCGTACATCGACGGCGCGTCCCAGTTGGAGAAGGCGTGCCCGGCGTCGTAGTGCCGGACCTCCACCTGCGGCTTCCCGCTCACCGCCGCCTCGACCTTCGCGATGTCCTCGCCCGGGATGAACGGGTCGCGGTCGCCGTAGTGGAAGAGGGCGGGGCACTCGAGGGCGTCGGCGCGGTCGAGCATGCCGTGGATCCCCGAGCCGTAGTACGGGACGGCGGCGTCGATGCCGGCGCCGTCGACCCGAGCGGTGGTGGCGCAGAGCCAGGCGAGGGTGCCGCCGAGGCAGAAGCCCATGGCGCCGACCCTGCCGGTGCACTCGGGCAGCGCCCGCAGGTGGGCGAAGGCGGCGGTGATGTCGCCGGCCGCGGCGGCGAAGTCGAACCGCTGCACCATGCCCATGCACTCGGTCAGGGCGGACTCGTCCTTGCGCTCGAAGCGGCGCTCCAGCCGCCAGAACATGTCCGGCGCCAGGGCCACGTACCCCTCGCCGGCGAGCCGGTCGCAGATCCCGCGGATGTTGTCGTTGATCCCGAAGATCTCCTGGAAGACGAGCACGCCGGGGCCGCGCCCGCCCTCGGGCAGGGCGAGGTAGGCGTCGAACTCGTCGCCGTCGGGGGTCGGGACGCGCTCGTAGCGGGTCATGGGCTCCTCCTCGTCATCGGCGCCGGGCCCGACGATCCTGGCACGCCCGCCGCGGTGGCCCCGCGGTTCCCGGCCGGTGACACGCGGAGGGCGACCGCGTGAGGACTACCCGTGCGCTCTGCGGGTACCGGGTCCTCGCCCTTAGGCTTTGCCCGAGTCCGGGTCGATCCCGGTCCGCTCCGCCCCCGACCCCACGAGGTGACCCGCTTGAGCGTCGAGGCCCCCGACCTCCCCGCCCCCGATCCCGCTCCCGATCCCGCCCCCGCATCCGCTGCCGGTGGCGCCGAGCGCGGCCCGAAGCCGATCGTCGGTGAGTACCGCAGCACCTGGCAGCAGGGACTGGTCTGGGCCTTCGTGGTGCTCCCGGTGCTCGCGCTGCTGGCGACCGTCCCCGTGATGTGGGGCTGGGGCCTCGGCTGGTGGGACATCGCGATCGCGGCGGTGTTCTACACGATCGGCATCCTGGGCGTGACCGTCGGCTACCACCGGCACTTCACCCACCGCTCCTTCAAGGCGCGCCCGTGGCTGCGGGTGGTCCTGGCGATCACCGGCTCGATGGCGATCCAGGGGTCCGTGCTGGCGTGGGTCGCCGACCACCGCCGCCACCACGCCTACTCCGACAAGGAGGGCGACCCGCACTCGCCGTGGCGCTACGGCACGTCCCCCTGGGCGGTCGCCCGTGGCTTCTTCTGGGCGCACGTCGGCTGGATCTTCGAGCGGCGCAAGACGAACTGGGAGCGGTTCATCCCGGACCTGCTCGCCGACCGGGTGCTGCGCCGGGTGAGCGGGCTGTTCGGGCTGTGGGTGACGGCGAGCCTGCTGCTCCCGGCCCTGCTCGGCGGCCTGCTGACCTGGTCCTGGGCGGGCGCGCTGACCGGGTTCTTCTGGGGCGGCCTGGTGCGCATGGGGGTGTGCATGCACGTGACCTGGTCGATCAACTCGATCTGCCACATGATCGGCGCGCGGCCCTTCCGCTCGCGCGACCGCTCCCGCAACTTCTGGCCGCTGGCGATCCTGTCCATGGGCGAGAGCTGGCACAACCTGCACCACGCCGACCCGACCTGCGCGCGGCACGGCGTCCTCAAGGGGCAGATCGACATCTCGGCCCGGGTGATCTGGCTGTTCGAGCGGTTCGGCTGGGCGCACGACGTCCGGTGGCCGACCTCCCGCCGCCTCAGTCAGCTGCAGCAGGCCTGACGCGGGGCGCCGGGGTGTCTAGCCGCGGCGGCAGCGCCGGCGGCGGCCGCCGCGCCCGGTGCGCGGCAGCCGCATCATCTGGCGCCAGAGCACGAGGGCGCGGACCAGGGGATCGGTGTCGTCGGGGCCCCGGCGCCCCGTCCTGATCTCCTCGATCAGGCGGTCGTCCGCCGCGACGGGGTCCGTGCGGTCCTCGGGGGCCGGACGCTGCGCGGGCACCGGGACGGCGGCCGCCCCGTGGTCGTTGCTGATCGCGTCCATGCCCGGTCCATCGCGACGGTCGCGCCGAACGTGTCCCCTCGGTCGGGTGATCATCAGCACGTTTCGCCCCCTCGGGCCGGCCGCCGGATACCCGGTTCCACGCGACCGTAGACCCTGTCGGCCAGGGCCGCCTTCCGCTCCCGCAGCCCGGCCACGACGTCCGGCGGGAAGCCGCCCGGCCCCGGCCGGCCCGGCGTCGCGTCCAGGTCGGTGACGAGGTCCCAGCCGCTGCCGAGCGCGGTCAGGGAGCGGTGCTTGGTGGGGTAGTAGTCCCCGTTCAGGCCGACCGCGAGCCCGCCGGCGCCGACCGCCGCCGCGACGAGGTGCGGGTGGAACCGGGTGGAGATCCACGTCTGGTCCGCCGCGACCGGCAGCCCGTCGCCCCACACCCGGTCGAACGGCACGAACCGCGCACCGGGCAGCTGGTGCTCCAGCAGCGCGTACACCACGCGGTCCTGACCGGGGATCCCCTCGACGACCGCGACCTCCTGCGGGTCCACCCGCCACCGCCGCAGCGCCCCCAGCACGAAGGTCGCCAGGGCCTCGGCCGGCCGGTCGCTGAGGTCGGACTGCAGGCAGAGCACCACGCGCGGCGCGTCGTCGGTCGGAGGAACCGCGGCGGTGGGGAGGAACGCGTCGTCGAGGCCGAGGGTGTTCGGCCGGTCCAGCAGGCGGGCGGAGGCCTCGTCGCGCACCTCGACCAGGGCGAACCGCTCCAGCAGGGAGCGGAGCAACGGCCCGGCGCCGTCGGCCTCCGGCGTGAGCCCCTGCCCCGTCGCGACGGCCCGGCCGCCCGACTGGTCGGTGCCGGCGACCGCCGCGGCGAGCACCCCGGCGTGCCGCGGCCAGATCCCGTTGACGTACCCGCCGCCGATCACGTGCACGACGTCCGCCCGGCGCAGCAGCTCGACGCCCGCCACCCAGCGGGGCGCGAGGCCCGGATCGGCGACCGCGCGGCGCACCCAGGCCGCCGTCTCCCAGGGGCCGCCCTCCGGGGCCGCCCGGCACAGCCGCCAGACCGTGTCCGTGAAGCGGGCGCGCGGGTGCAGACCGTCGAGCAGCGTGGCGGCCGTGCCGGGGGAGGGGCAGTCGAGCCAGACGTCGGCCTCGGGCGCGGTGCGCGCGAGGTGCCGCAGCCAGCCGGCGGCGATCAGCTCGTCGCCGTAGTTCGGGAACCCCGCGGTCCCGACGAGGTGGTACAGGGGCCGCCGGTCGTCCGCCACCGGCCGAGTATCCCGCCCGTGCCGTCAGTAGTACGTGACCCCGGGCTGCCCGCCACCGGCCGCGACCGCGTCGCCGTTGATCGCGACGCTGCGGGGCGAGGCGAGGAAGGCGACGACGTCGGCGACCTCCTCGGCGGTGATCATCCGGCCCACCGTGGTGGTCCGGCCGAGGGCGCGCTCGGCCTCCTCCTCGGAGGTGCCGTCGGCGGCGGCCTTCGCCGCGATCATGCCGGGGGTGCGCTCGGTGACGGTGAGCCCGGGGTGCACGACGGTGACGTTCACGCCCTGCGGGCCCAGCTCGTCCGCCAGCGCGGCGGTCATGGCGGAGACGGCGACGTTGCGCACCGACCCGACCAGCGAGGACGAGCCGCGGGCGTTGAGCCCGCTGATGTTGACGATCCGCCCCCAGCCCTGCGCGGTCATCACCGGGGCGACGGCGCGGGCGCACCGCAGGTAGCCCAGCACCTTGGTCTCGAACTGTTCGCGCATCAGCTCGTCGCCGGTCGTGGAGGCGGCGTCCTGCGCCCCCGCCGACGCGGGCTTCGCGGCCGCGTTCACCAGGACGTCGACGCCGCCGAGCGTGGTCACGACCTCGTCGACCATCGCGCGGACGGACGCGTCGTCCGTGGTGTCGGCGACGAGGGGCACGATCCTCGTGCCGTGCGCGGCGAGCCGGGTCGCGGCCTCGTCGAGCGCCTCCTTGCCGCGCGAGACGATCGCGACGTCGCAGCCCTCGGCGGCCAGCGCGGCCGCCACCGCGAGCCCGATGCCGCGGCTCCCGCCGGTCACGATCGCGCGCTTGCCTGTCAACCGGAGATCCATGTCCCCACCTCACACCAGGCGCCGCCCGGCTGCCAGACCGCGATCAGCCCGGCAGGAGCCCCCGGACGTACTCGGCCTGCCCGAGGTGCCTGGCGTCGTCGTCGACCACGGAGACGAGCCGGACGCCGCGGGTGACCGGCGGGTCCCAGTCGTCGTCGATCACCTCGTCCAGCTGCTCGGGCGTGACCTTCGCGATCAGCTCGACGGTCCGCTCGGCGACGGCGGCGTGGTAGCCGGCCAGCAGGTCCGCGGGGGCGCGCACCGCGGCGACCTGGCCGGGCCCGTGCCCGTACCCGGTGTCGTCCGGCGGGAGGTCGAGCCCGAAGCGCTGCTGCCAGCCGTCGGCCAGCCAGACCTGCTCGGTGCCGAACGCGTCGGCGAGGTGGTCGTCCTGCACGCGGGTCAGGTGCCACACGAGCCACGCGATCGAGTTGCCCTCGTCGTTCGGCCGCAGCGCGAGCTGCTCCTCGGTCAGGCCCTCGACGACGGCGGGCACGCCCTCCGAGATCCGGCCGAAGGCGTCGGTGAGCAGCTCGGCGGGGGTCACGGCGTCCTCCTGGGGTCGGCGCGGGTTCCGGCTGCCGACGACGCTAGGCGATTTCCGCCCCGCTCCGCACTCCGGCGGATACGCTGCCCGCGTGGCCCGGTACATCGACGTGCACCCGGACAACCCGCAGCGGCGGGCGATCGCCCAGGCGGTGGGGATCGTCCGCGACGGCGGCCTGATCGTCTATCCCACCGACTCGGTCTTCGCCCTCGGCTGCCAGCTCGGCAACAAGGAGGGCCTCGACCGGATCCGCCAGATCCGCAGGCTGGACGACCGCCACCACTTCACGCTCGTCTGCAGCGACTTCGCGCAGCTGGGGCAGTTCGTGCAGGTCGGCAACTCGGTGTTCCGGGCGGTCAAGGCCGCGACGCCGGGGCCGTACACCTTCATCCTGCCGGCGACCAAGGAGGTGCCGCGCCGGCTGATGCACCCGAAGAAGCGGACGGTCGGCGTGCGCATCCCGGACCACCTGGTGGCCCAGGCCCTGCTCGCCGAGCTCGGCGAACCGCTGCTCTCCTCGACGCTGCTGCTGCCGGACTCGCCGGAGCCGGACGTCCCGCCGACCCAGGGCTGGGAGATCAAGGAGCGGCTCGACCACGCCGTGGACGCCGTCCTCGACTCGGGGGAGTGCGGCACCGAGCCGACCACCGTCGTCGATCTCTCCGGCCCGGAGCCCGAGATCGTCCGCAAGGGCGCCGGTGATCCCTCCCGGTTCGAGTGACGGACGCGAATCCGTGACGTCCGGACCCTGGACGGCCGGGCAGGTCCTGACCTAGCCTCTGTGACCGGGCGCACCGCCGCAGCGTCGCGGACGGGGCGCCTGTTCCGTTCTCGGGACCCCCGCCCGGGGCCGCGCCCGTGCGACGGGCGGCCGCCCCGGGAGGAATCACCTCCTCCCGTCCGGCGTGTCGGCTTGCCGATCGCCGCCGGTCCACCTCACGCCGACCGGTCATCGCACGCCGGCCCGACGGACCGCCGGGCGCCGGACCGCCGGGTAATGTCCCGTGGACCTACAGATGTCGGGTCGCAGCTCCCCCGGCGGACGCGGGCCCGAGGGCGCCCGCCTGCTTCGGCGGGCGGTCGCGGGCGGGCGGCCGGGTCCGTGCGGCGTCCCGGCCGGATCGGGGTACGGACCAGCGGAGGACAGCGTGGAGCGAGACGTCTCGTCCGCCTCCTGGCTCGGCGAGCCGGGCGGGGGTGCGGCCGACCCGTCCGGGGCCGTCGAGGAGCGGCCGGACCTGCTGCTCGCGGGGCTCGCGCGGCGGATCTGCGGTCACGCCGAGCGGCAGCTCGCGGTCGCCGAGCGGCTCGGCCCGGACTCGCCGGAGGGCGCCGAGCTGGCCGCCGGGGCGCGCCGGCTGCTGCGGGACGGCGAGAGCGTCCTCACCCTGGTGGGCGGCCGGCCCGAGCGCCGCGGCCCCCTGCCCACCGGCGTCGGCCGGATCCTCGCGGACACCGCGGCGGGTGCGGAGGACCCGCACCGCGTGTCGGTCCCGCCCGCCCCGTCGGCCTCGCTCGCCGCCGGCAGCGCCGTGGGCGCCGGGCAGGTGCTCGCCGAGCTGCTCGCCCACGCCGAGCGCACCGTCCCGCGCAGCAGCCGCATCGAGCTCGTCGGCCGCTGGGCGGGCGACGGCGGCGTCACGATCGAGCTGCAGGCCGAGGGTGTCGAGCTGCCGTGGCAGGAGGCCGCGGCCCTGGAGAACGAGATCGCCGGAGGCCCCGGCGGTCCGATCCCGCCCGAGCGGCTCGGCCTGCACCTGGCCGCCCGCCTGGCCCGCCGGTGCGGCGCCCGCCTGGAGCTGCAGGCCCCGCTCGGCGGCCCGGCCACCCCGGGCTTCGGCACGGTCGCGCTGGTCCGGTTCCCGCGGGCGCTCGTCGAGCCCGCCGCGGGCGTGCAGGTGCCGCGCGAGCCCGCGCCGTCCCCGTCCCCCGCGCCGGCCCCCCGGGAGTCGGGGGAGTCCCGCGACCCCGGCACGTCCCCGGACGTCACCTGGGAGCCGGTGCGCGCCGGCTCCGCCCCCGCGCCCGCCTCGGTCGACGAGCTCTTCGGCTCGTTCGACGCCGGGCTCTCCCGGCCGGACGAGGACCTGGTCGGCACCCCGATCTTCGCCGCCGTCGCGTCGGCATGGTTCCGCACGAACGACGACGAGCCGGCCCCGGCCACGAACGGCTGGTCCAACGGGCACGGGCCGAACGGTCACGGCACCAACGGGCACGCGAACGGCCGCAACGGCAACGGGCACGGCCTGGCGGACAGCTGGCTCGGCTCCGGCACGTCGATCGGCACCCCGATCGACGCGGCCCCGACCGGCGGGGACTGGGCCTCGGGAGACGACGAGTGGCGCGCGGCCGCCGAGCGCGCGGCCCGGGCCGACACCGAGCTGCCGACCACCGGGAGCGGGCTCCCGCGCCGCCGGCCCGGTCGCCAGATGGTCACGCCGCCGCTGCGCAGCCGCCGGGGCGCGGCGGGCGGCGCCGGCGCGGAGGTCTCCGCCGAGCGGCAGCCCGAGCGCGTGCGCAACCGGCTCTCGACCTACCAGCGCGGCCTCGAGGCGGGCCGGCACCGGGCGGCCGACCCGGAGGACGAGCCGTCGTACCAGTCCGGCGGGTCGTCGTCCGACCAGGACTCGGCGGTGCAGCGGCCGCTGCCCGGGCCCACGCTGGAACGGCGCTACGAGGAGTCGCGGGACCCGTGGACCGGCGAGGGCCTGTGGGACGACGAGCGCTGAGCCCGCCCGCGCCGCCGACCCTCCTCAGACCCGGCTCCCGGCGGCCGGATCCCGCTGTCCGTTCTGAGGACGTCTCAGGGCGGGTCGGCCTAGCGTGGGCCCCGGGCCGGGGCGAGCCCGGCCGGGGGGAGGACGCCATGACGAACGCGGAGACCCGGGCGGGCGCGGTCGAACTCGAGGGCACGTTCTTCGACGACCCGGACGCTCTCTACCGGACCCTGCGCCGCGAGGCGCCGGTCGTCCGGGTGAACACGCCGATGGGCCTGCAGGCCTGGGTGGTCACCCGCTACCAGGACGCCCGGCCGGCGCTGAACGACCCGCGGCTGTCCAAGGACGGCGCGAAGTTCGGCGAGATCCTCGAGCGGCGCTCGGTGGCGCCGGAGCGGCGCATGCAGTTCGCCGACTCCCTCGCCGGGCACATGCTCAACACCGACCCGCCGGACCACACCCGGCTGCGCAAGCTGGTCAACCGCGCCTTCACCGTGCGGGCGATCGCGCGGATGCGCCCGCGGATCGAGGAGATCGCCCACGGCCTGGCGGACCGGATGGCGGCGAAGGCCGCGCGCGAGGGCACCGTCGACCTGCTCGACGAGTTCGCCTACCCGCTGCCGATGACCGTGATCTGCGAGCTGCTCGGCGTGCCGGAGGGGGAGCGGGACGACTTCCGCGGGTGGACCACCACCCTGCTGTCCGCGGCGCCGCCGGAGGAGCGCGGCGCCGCCGTCGCCGCGATGGCCGAGTTCCTCGCGCGGCTCGTCGCCGACAAGGGCGCGAACCCGGGCGAGGACATGCTGTCGGCGATCGTCAGGGCGTCCGAGGACGGGGACACGCTCTCGGCGCGGGAGGCGACGTCGATGGCGTTCCTGCTGCTCGTCGCCGGGCACGAGACCACGGTCAACCTGATCGGCAACGGCACGCTCGCGCTGCTGCGCCACCCCGACCAGCTCGCCCTCCTGCGCGCCGACCCGTCCCTCGTGCCGAACGCGGTCGAGGAGTTCCTGCGCTTCGACGGCCCGATCAACCTGGCCACCTTCCGCTACACCACCGAACCGGTCGAGATCGGCGGCACCACGGTGCCCGAGGGGGAGGTCGTGCTGATCTCGCTGGTCTCGGCGAACCGGGACGCCGAGCGGTACGGCGACCCGGCGCGGCTCGACGTCACGCGGGACGCGGGCGGGCACGTCGCCTTCGGCTACGGCGTGCACCACTGCCTCGGCGCCCCGCTGGCGCGGCTCGAGGGCGAGATCGCCTTCCGCACCCTGCTCGAGCGCTTCCCGGCCCTCGCCCTCGCCGGGGACCCGGAGACGATCGGCTGGCGGCGGTCCACGCTGATCCACGGCCTGACCCGCCTCCCCGTCCACCTGTGAGCGGCAACTGCCCTAGCGGTTGCCACTCACGACCCGCGTCGACCTGCGGGAACGGTCAGGTGAGCCAGGCCGGCCGGGAGCTGCCGCGCGGCACCAGGATCGTGCGGTAGCGCCCGGGCGTGCCGGACATCCGGACCTGGTCGGTCACGCCCTGGTAGAGCCCGAGCGGGGTGTCGGCGGTGAAGGTCTCGGGATCGAGGTAGGCGTGCTCCTCCCCGGTCCCGGCGACGGACCGGGCGTAGCCGAGGTCGAACACCCCGAGCTCGAGGATCCACAGCGCCACCCGCATCAGGGAGACGTGGACCTCCCAGCTGCCGCCCTCCACCGCCCGACGGCGCAGCGCCGCGACGATCCCGGCCGCCGTCAGCCAGGACACGATGTAGTCGTTGACCACGAGGATCGGCGACAGCCGGGGTTCGACCTCGGGCGAGATCCCGCCCGCCTCCAGGTCGAACATGCCGGTCAGCGCGCCCGCCGTCTGGTCGAAGCCGACGCGGTCGCGCCACGGCCCGCGCTCGCCGTGCAGCGTGTTGGTGGCGTACACGATGCCGGGCCGCACTCCCGCGGCGTCCTCGGCGGACAGCCCGATCGACGGGAGGTAGCCGGGCCGGCGGTTGGCGTAGAAGACGTCGGCGCCGGCCAGCAGCTCCCGCACGACCCGCGGCCCGGCGCCGCGGGCGGGGTGCACGGTCGCCGACCGCACCCCGACGTTGGCGGTCACGTACGTCGTGTCGTGCTCGAACTCCGTCGGCCGCCAGAGGTTCAGCACGTCCGCGCCGTGCAGCGCCAGGGTCCGGCCCGTCCCGGCGCCCGCGATCACGTGCCCCATGCCCAGCGCCCGGACGCCGTCGAGCGGCTGCTCTGCGCCGCCCGGCAGCGGCTCGGGGTCGGCGTCGCCGGTGCGCGTGATCTCGATCAGCGGGGTGTCCTCGAGGACGGTGTGCTGCGCGGTGGCGAGGAACTCGGCGGGCGTGCGGACCAGCGGCATGACGACGCCGGCCTCGGCGCCCGCGCGCTCCAGCTCGGCGCCCGCCCATCGGGCGACCGCCCGCTCGACCGCCTCCGGTGTGTCGGCGCAGTCCAGCAGCCGTTGCGCCGCGACCTTGAGCCCCGGGTAGCCGTTGAGCGGCATGACCCAGCGGCCGTCGCCGGTGCGGTAGAAGCGGAACCCGAAGGCCGGCGAGGGGTTGGCCGCCGACGCGACCGGATAGCCGTTGAGCAGCTCCCAGCGCCGGTCGTAGAAGGGGCACAGCCGGTGCGGGGCGCTGCGCAGGTCGGCCGTGACGTCCTGGCCGGCGCCGCCGCGGTCGCGGTGCAGCGCCGCGACCGCGACCGACTTGGCGGCCAGCGCGAGTGCCGCCGCCCCGCCGAGCCGCAACGCGCTGGGCACGACGGGATCGGCGCCGAGGAAGCTCATTCGCCCGCCGGTGTCCGCCGCGGACAGCCCGATCCCGCCGAGCAGCGCGTCGAGCTCGCCGCGGACGTCGAACGCGGCGTCCGTCGCGGGGTTCGCGACGGTCGCCCGGATGCGCTCCCCGAGGCCGAGAACGGCCGTCACAGCAGCTCCTCCGGGATGGTCACGTGCTTCGACCGCAGGTACTCGCCGACGGACTTGCCGATCTGGTCCACCCGCAGGTTCGACGACCCGCCCGTGCCCAGCAGCCCCTTCAGCACCACGTGGACCGCCCGCAGGTGCGGGAACTCGTGCCGGACGACGTCGCACTCCTTGGCCTCGGGCAGCAGCTCCCGGATCGCCGAGGTGCTCAGCGTGGACCGCAGCCACTCCCAGTGCGCGGGGTCGGGGACCCAGATGCCGACGTTGGAGTTGCCGCCCTTGTCGCCGGCGCGGGCGTAGGTGAGCGTGCCCAGCGGCATCCGCCGGCCGGCGGTCGACGCGGTGGACGACGCGACGGGCGGCTCCGGCGAGCGGCCCTGCGCGAGCTCCTCGGGGGTCGCCCACCGCAAGGAGACCGGCGCCTCGAGCCGCGTCCCGTCGGCCAGCACGGCCGTGTTCGGGACGAGCTCGGCGGGCAGCAGCGCAGGCCAGTACTCGATCCGCGCCCACGGCTCGCGGACCGGCAGGGCGCCGCCGTCGTGGTGGAAGCCGGGGAAACCCTGCAGGTAGAGGCTGCCGACGGCGGCGGGGAAGAGCTTCAGCGGCTCCGGTGCGCGGGCCGTGGCCATGACCCGGATCGGGACCGTGGCCTCCCACTGCGAGTGCGGGTCCTCCGCGGCGGTGCCGAGCGGGGTGACGTCGAGCTGGTCGACGTGGCCCTCCAGCTGCGCGCGGAGCTGGTCGCGCAGCAGCGCCACCTTCTTGGCGACGTTCGGCGAGGTGCAGAACAGCATCTGCGAGATCTGCCAGCCGATCTGTGCGAACACCGCGACCTTCGCCGTGGGCGGCGGCGGGGAGCCGACGACCGGCCCGATCGCCACCCGGTCCTTCCCCACCTGCTCGAGCCGGATGGAGTCGAAGTGCACCGTGGCGTCGGGGTTGAGGTACCGCGGGCCCTGGATCTCGTAGAGCAGCTGCGCGGTGACCGTGTCCACGGTGACCATGCCGCCGTCCCCGGTGTGCTTGGTGATCACGCACGAGCCGTCGGCCGCGATCTCGGCGATCGGGAACCCGCACTTCACGACCCCGGGGACCTGGGTGAAGCCGGAGAAGTTGCCGCCGGTCGCGTGCGCCCCGCACTCGATCACGTGGCCGGCGGTGATCGCCCCGGCGAGCGGACCCCAGTCGTCGGGCGTCCAGCCGTGCCACCAGGCGGCCGGGCCGGCGGTCAGCGACGCGTCCGTCACCCGCCCGGTGACGACGATGTCCGCGCCGGCCTTCAGCGCCTCGGCGATGCCGAACCCGCCGAGGTAGGCGTTGGCCGCGATCGGCTCGACGCCCCAGTCCTTGAGCGGCGCGCCGGAGTCGAGGTGCTCCATCGCGTGCCCGTCGGCGTGGAACCCGGCGAGCCGGTCCAGCACGTTGTCACCCTCGACGTGCGCGACGGTGAGGTCGACCCCGGCCTCGGCGACGTCCGCACGCAGCGCCGCGGCGAGCCCGGCCGGGTCGAAGCCGCCCGCGTTCGTGACGACCTTGATCCCGCGCTCGGCGACCGTCTTCAGGTGCGGGCGCAGCTGTTTGCGGAAGTAGTCGACGTAGCCCCGGCGGTCCGCCGCGAGCGAGGCCAGGGTCACCTCGGCGAGGTAGTCGCCCATGAGGACGTCGACGGGGTCGCCCGCCAGCGCCTCGTCGATGGCCGTGAACCGGTCACCGAGGTAGCCCGAGAAGTTCCCGATCCTCACCGATCGTTCGTTCATGAGCCCCGACGATAGCCCCCGGACGCCGATTCGAGGAGGGGTCGGTGATGCATCTGCATCCCCGACCCCTCCCGGTCAGTGGCCCCCGGGGGCCGTGCTGGTGCTGTGGGCGACGTTCCCGACGGCCGGGGCGCCCGTCGTGGCGGTACCGCCGGTGCCGCCGCTCTTCGTCGTCCCGAGCGAGCCGGCGGGGACGGACGCCGGCGCGGCCGCGGGGCTCGCGCCCGGGCCGTTCGCGGCGGGGGTGCCGTTGACGCCCATGGCCTGCCACGTCCCGCCGACGCCCTCGCCCTTCGCGTCCCCCGGCTTGGTGTCGCCGGAGAAGCGGTAGAGGGGCCACCCGTTGAGCGTGAGCTGCTGGGTGCCGTCCGGCCGGCCGATGGTCCCGACCAGGCCGGACGGGATGCCCTGCAGCGCGGGCTGCCCGTCGCCCTGCACCGGCGGCCACTTCGCCGCGCACTCGCCGGTGCAGGTGGAGGCGGACGGGTCGTTGCGGTCGTTGGCGAAGCGGTAGACGGTGAAGCCGTCCGTGGTCACGACGGTGCCGACGGCGGTCACGCCGGTGCCGAGGCCGCCGGTCGGGGCGACGGTCGTGCCGCCGGTGCCGCCGGTGCTGCCGGTCGTGGCGCCGCTCGTGCCGCCGGCGGGCAGCGCCTCGCTGGCGTCGACGAACCCGGACGATCCGCAGGCGGACAGCGCCGCCGCGGCGGTGAGGGCCGCCGCGGCCGTGAGGACGGGGCGGAGACGGGCATGCCGGAGGAGACGGGGGAGCGTCATCTCGGTGGTTCCTTCGGTTCTTTCGCGGGGAGCGAGTCGTGCGGATCCCGCCCGCGGCGGCGGGGGGCGGTGCGCCGGGGCGGGAACCGCTGCGCCGGACCCTACGAAGCCGGGAGGGGCGGACGTTGCCACGCTGAGAGACGATCACGGCACGCGACGCGACCGGCGCGCCGAATGGCCGCCGTCTGCTGCCGTTGCGCACGGCCGCTGCTCCGAACGCCGCACGGCGTCCTCAGAATCGATGACGGGGCGCGCGTCCGGAGCCGCTCATCCGCCCGTCGGACCGCTCTCCGGCCAGGCCCGCAGCCGCAACCGGCTGTCGAACCGCCGCTCCTCGCCGCTCACCGGATCGGTGAACTCCAGGGTCGTCGCGAGCAGCTGCAGCGGCGAGGAGAAGTCGTCCAGCGGGGTCTCGTGCAGATCGGGGTAGAAGTCGTCGCCGACGATCGGGATGCCGAGCCCGGCCAGGTGCAGCCGGAGCTGGTGGGTGCGCCCGGTGAGCGGGTGCAGCCGGTAGCGGGCGTGGTCGCCGCGCCGCTCGACGAGCTCCACGCGCGTCTCGGCGTTCGGCTCGCCGGGCACCTCGTAGGCCCGGATCACCCCGCGCTCCTTGACGATCCGGCTGCGCACCGTGCGCGGCAGCTCCAGGTCCGGGCGGTACGGCGCCACGGCCTCGTAGGTCTTGCGGACCCGCCGGTCCCGGAACATCGTCTGGTACCGGCCGCGCAGCTCGGGCCGCACCACGAACAGCACCACCCCGGCGGTGACCCGGTCGAGCCGGTGCGCGGGGGACAGGTGCGGCAGGTCCAGCCGGTGCCGCAGCCGCACGAGCGCGGTCTCCACGACGTGCCGCCCGCGCGGGATCGTGGCGAGGAAGTGCGGCTTGTCGACGACCAGGATGTCCTCGTCCCGGTGCACGATCCCGATCTCGAAGGGGACCGGCACCTCCACGGGCAGGTCACGGTGGAACCAGACGAACGAGGCGGGCACGAAGGGCGCGTCGACGGTGAGCGCACCCTCGGTGCCGACGATCCGCTCCTCGCGCAGCATCTCCTCGATCCGGCCCGGGTCGACCCGCGGCAGCCGCTCGACCAGGTGCTCGCGCATGGTCCGCCACGGGCCCTCGTCCGGGGTGCGCAGCCGGACCGGGTCGAGCCCGTGCCGCTGCGGGAGCGGGGCCGGGCGGCGTCGTCTCACCGGCCGAGGATACGGAGGAAGGAGACGCCGGGCCGGGAGGACGCGGGGCGGGAGTCGTGACGGGCGCCGCCGGAGCGAGCGGCGGCGGCGCGGCGGCGAGATCTCGGCGGGGTCGGGGGACGTGGGCGGCGCGGCGGGCGGCCCGACCCCGGTCCGGCGCGGACGATCGCGCGGGAACGGATAATCTCGGGACGTGCCTGCACGCCGCGACCGGCACGGCCGCGATCCGGGAGGGAAGGGCATCATCCGTAGCAAGGACCCCGACGCGGGCCGCATGACGACCGGGATCGGCGGCGGCTCCGTCGACCGGCCCTCGGCGCCGGTGGCGCCCGCGCCCGCCGCTCCCGCCCCGCCGGCCGGGCCGAGCCTCGCCGACCGGCTGCTCGACGGCGCGGACTTCGGGGTCCTCGCGATCGACGAGCGCGGCCTGGTCCGCCGGGCCAACGCCGCCGCCCGCCGCCTGCTCGGCGTGCGCGAGGCGGAGCTGCTCCCCGCGCCCGTCGCGGCCGCACTCGTCGCCGGCCCGGAGCACGGCTCGGACACCGGCCCGGACACCGGCCCGGACGACGGCCCCGTGGAGCTGGACCTGGGTGGGCGAGCGCTGCGTGCCCGCCGCCAGCCGCTGCCCGGCCGCTGGGTCGCCTGGCACGTCGAGGACGTCACCGAGCACCGCCGGCGCCTGGACAACCTGCTCGCCGAGCGCGCCCGGTCGCGCTTCCTCGCCGCCGCCAGCCGCAGGCTCGGGCTGTCGCTGCACCCGGGCCGCACCGCGCGGGCGGTCGTCGAGCTGGCGTCGTCGGAGCTGGCGGACCTCGCGGTCGTCGTGCTGCCGGTCCGCGGCGGCGTGTCGGAGTGGTACGCCTGCGACGCCGACCGGGTCGCCCACAGCGGCCGCACGGACGTCGCCGACATGCCTGCGGAGCTGCGCGACGCCCTGGCCGGGATCGCGACCGGGCCCCGCCCGCTGCTCGCCGACGACCTCGCCGGGCAGCCCTGGGTCGCCGGCGCGCCGGCCGCCGCGGCGCTGATCTCGCTGCCCGGCAACGGCGTCCCGGCCGGAGCGCTGGTGCTGCTGCGGCACGAGACCGACTCGGCCGCCGCGCCCGGCGTGGACAAGGCGCTGACCGAGGAGTTCGCGCAGCGCTCCGGGCTCGCGCTCGCCGCCGCGTCGCTCTACGCCGGTCAGGCCGGCACCGCGGCCGTGCTCAAGCGGAGCCTGCAGCAGCCGGAGCTGCCGCGGGTGCCCGGGATGGCCTTCGGCGCGGCGTACCGGCCCGCCGAGGAGGGCCTGCTCATCGGCGGCGACTTCTACGACGTGCACGTCGGGCCGGAGGGGTCGGCGATGTTCGTGCTGGGCGACGTGTGCGGCAAGGGCGTGCACGCGGCCGTCAGCACGGGGCAGCTGCGCCAGACCGTCCAGGCCCTGCGCCGCCTCGACCAGGATCCGGTCAGCCTGCTGCGGCTGCTCAACGAGACCATGCTCGAGGCCGCCGATCCCGAGGCCGATCCCGGATTCGCGACCGTCGTGCTCGGTACGGCGACGCCGCTGCCGGACGGCGGCCTGGAGCTGGAGCTGGCCGGCGGCGGGCATCTGCCCCCGCTCGTCGTGCGCCGTGACGGGGTCGAGGAGGTCGAGATCGGCGGCATGCTGGTCGGCGCCGTCCCCTCCGCCCGGTTCGCCGCGCGCACGGTCCGGCTCGCGCCGGGCGAGGCCTGCGTGCTCTACACGGACGGCGTCAGCGAGGCCCGCGGGGGCGTCGACGGCCGCGAGACCCTCGGCGAGACGCGGCTGGCCGGGTTGCTGGCGGGCGCGCACGTGATGCCGGCACCTGCGATCGCGGAGCGGGTGGAGCAGCACACCACTCGCTGGCTCGCCTCCGGCGCGCACGACGACATCGCCGTGCTCGTCGTCCAGGCGCCGCTGCCGCTCCCGGCCCCGTCCGACCCGGCACCCGCCGAGGAGCGGCCGTGAGCCCGCGTCACGCTCCCGACTCCCGCGTCGTCGCCCGCCGGGCGGAGTTCATGGCCGCGCTCGGGCGGGCGGACGAGGACGCCGCCGTCGCGCTCGCCCTCGGGCTGGTCGACGCCGGTGTACCGGCCGGCGAGGTCCTCCTCGGGCTGGTCGCGGGCACGCAGGAGGAGGTCGGGCTGCGCTGGCAGCGCGGCGAGTGGAGCGTCGCCCAGGAGCACGCCGCCACCGCCGTCAACGAGCGGGTGGTCGCCGCGGTCGGCCGCCGGACCCCGCCCGGCACCCGCGGGCACGTCGTGCTCGCCTGCCTCGACGGCGAGTGGCACGCCCTGCCCGGCAGGATCGTGGCCGAGGTGCTGCGGCTCGCGGGCTGGTACGTGACCTTCCTCGGCGCGAGCGTGCCCGCCGGCGAGCTGGTGTCCTACCTGCACCAGGAGGGACCGGACGTCGTCGCGGTGAGCTGCGCGCTGCCGGTCCACCTGCCCGCGGCGCACCGCACGATCGTCGCCGCGCAGCGCACCGGCACGCCGGTGCTGGCCGGGGGACCGGGCTTCGGTACGGACGGCCGCTGGGCCCGCCGCCTCGGCGTCGACGCGTGGGCGCCCGACGCCGTCGAGGCCGTCCGGCTGCTCGACGAGCTGCCGTGGCCGGAGCCCGAGCCGGACCAGGTCGGCGACGAGGCCGGGCCCGAGTACGCGGGCCTGCGGGAGCGGCGCGGCGACCTGGTCGCCGCCGCGACCCGGGTGCTCCACGGCCGGACCGCGCTCGGCACGCCCACCGGCGTGGTCGACGCGGGACTCGAGGACGACCTGACCCACGCCGTCGACTTCCTCACCGCCGCGGTCTACCTCTCCGACCCGGACGTCTTCACCGGCTACCTGGGCTGGCTGGCCGACCTGCTCGGGGCACGGGGCGCCGGGACGGACGCCGCGCGCGCCGTCCTGGCCGAGTTCCACGCCGGACTGCACGACTTCCCGTTCGCGCAGCAGTGCCTGCGGCGCGGGGCCACGCAGCTGGAGGAGGGTGCGGCGCCCGGGCACGGGGCGGCCGCCGTCAGGGAGGCCACGGCATGAGCACCAGTTCCGGAGTGCACCGCGACCCCAGCCGGCCGCAGCCGCTGCGCGTGCAGGCGCGCGCCGAGGCGACCCACCTGACCCTCGTGCTGGTCGGGGACCTGACCTTCGGCACGGCAGCGAGCGTGGAGGAGCACGTGGGCGCGGTCGCCGCGGAGGCGGGCCCGGACCTGCCGGCGGACCTGGTGGTCGACGTCGCGGGCCTCGACTTCTGCGACTCCGCCGGTCTGGCCGCGCTGATCGGCCTGCAGCGCCGCGCCGCCCGCCGCGGCGGCACCGTCACCCTCGCCGGCGTCAGCGGGACACTACGCCGGGTGCTGCACGTGACCGGCGCCGAGATCCTCTTCACCCTCCGCCCGGCCGACCCCGCCCACGGCGCCGAGTCCGGGGGGCGGGCGGGGTAGGCACCGCCCCGATCGTGAACGCGCCGCTCCTCGTGCTCCGCGCCGAAGGCGGCGACGCTCTACGGGCAGATCGTGAGGGCGGCGATCCCGCGGTCGGTCAGGGTGAAGTGGTGGTGCAGCACCACCGGACTGCCCGGAAAGTTGCCGGCGACCTCCACCGCCACCACCGTCGCGGGGCCGATGCTGCGGACCGACCGCACGGTGCGGGTCAACGTGTACGCCGCGGCCACCCCGTTCGTCCACGCGCGGATCGCCTCGGTCCCGACGTGGTCGCGCCCCTCGTCGTGCACGACGGCGTCCGGGGCGAAGCAGCCGACGATGGTCTCGACGTCCGTGTCGGTCCTGGCGCGCAGGTAGGCGGCGACGGCCTCGGGGGCGTCGACGAGCGTCTCGGACATGGTCATCTCCCTGTCGGGTCGAGGTGGGTGAAGTCCTCCGGCCCGACGACGCGGAGCAGGCCGAGCCTGCCGGCGGTGCCGGTGCCGGGAGCGGGGGTGAACAGCAGCAGGCGCTGGTCCTCGGCGGTGGTGCGCAGGACCACGCTGTCGAGCTCGAGCAGGCCGACCGCGGGGTGGTGCACGCGCATACGGCTCTCCCGGCGCACGGCGACCTCGTGCTCCTCCCACAACGCGGCGAACTCCGGGCTGTCCCGGCGCAGCCGGACCAGGAGTGCCTCTCCCTCCGCGTCCCGACCGCCGCCCTGCCGCCGGCGGGCGAGCGCCGCCCGGAGATCGGCGACGTGGACCCGGCTGAGCCGCTCCCGCTCCTCCGGCGGGTGCGGAGCGCGTACGGCGGCGTCGGTGAACCAGCGCCACACGACGTTCCGCCGATCGTCCGTGACCGTGCAGACCTCGCCGAACAGCGTCTCGGCCATCCGGTTCTGCGCGAGGAGCGCGCCCAGCTCGTCGACGACCTGGGCGGGCGTGTCGACGAGCGTGTCCAGCAGGTGCAGGAGCCCGGGCTCGACGTGCCCGCCGCCGCGCGGACCCGCGGGAGGCCGGTGGCCGGCGAGGAGGAAGAGGTGGTCGCGCTCGTCCTTGGTCAGCCGCAGGGCGCGGGCCAGGGCGGCGAGCAGCTGCGTGCTGGGCTGCGAGCTGCGCCGCTGCTCCAACCGCATCACGTAGTCGCTGCTGACCCCGCGAGCTGCGCCACCTCCTCGCGCCGCAGCCCCGGGGTGCGCCGCCGCGTGCCGTGCGGCAGGCCCACCTCCTCCGGCGACAGGCGCTCGCGCGCCCGGCGGAGGAAGTCGGCCAGCTCGTCCCGGTTCACGCCCCCGATCATGGACCCGGCCACCGACAAGAACCACGGAGCGTCGCTCCTAGGAAACGTCCGGCGAGGTCCGTTCACGCGCGTGAACGTCTCGGCGCCGGCGGGACCCGGACCGGCCCCACCCCCGTCGAACCCGGTATGACGACCATCGACGCCCACCTCCCGTTCGACCTGCACGACCTGCCGAACCCGGACGTCTACGAGGCGCTGCTCCGCGCGGCGCCGACCACCGGCCGATGCCCGGTGTGGATCACCAACTGGACCGTCGGCAGGGTCGGGCCGCTCACCGCCGCCGAGCGCACGGCCCGGCTGCTCGACGTCGCGCGGGCCGACCCGGCGAGGCTCCTCGAGCAGGCCTGGCCCGGGCCCTGCCCTTCGACCTGCTCGTGCCCCGAGCCCCTGCCGGCATGGCCGGGCGTGCTGCCCGTGCCGGACCGCAACGCGACCGCGCTCGAGGGCGACCTCCCGGTCGTCGCGGCCGCGCGGTGGGCCCGGGAACGGGCGCGGGACTCGGCGCTCGCCGTGGTCGACGCCGCGCGTCCGGCGGACGTCCCGGCGGTGCTGGACTGGCGCGGGGCGTGCAACTACGACCAGGACGTCGTCGAGATCTCGGCCGTGCTCCGCAGCTGGGAGGAGCGCTTCGGCGCGGTGCTCACGCTGCTCGACGCGGACACGCTGATCCTCTCGGTCGCCGCGCCGCCAATGACCCGGCGCGAGTGCGAGAGCGTCGCGGCCGAGCACTTCGCCTTCTGTCCCGACCAGCAGGACCCGCAGGACGGGCGGTGGTTCACCCTGCGCGGCTACGCCGACCTCATCCGGGGGGCGCGGCAGTGGCGGTTCTGGTGGGACTGAGCACGGGAGGCGGCGCTCACGCCTCCCGGCGCCACCCCCACCGGCGGCGGGGCTCCTCCGGTTCGGGGTCGACGGGCGCGGGCCCGAGGGCCAGCTCGGACGCCTGCTGGGCCAGCACCTCCAGCTGCGCGGTGACGTCGGCGTGGGCCGGGTCGAGCGCGGCCTGCTCGGCGATGGTGGCGGCCTGGGCGACGGCGTCGGCGAAGGAGGAGCGGGCCTCGTCCAGCCGCTGCGAGATCCGCTTGGCCGGTGCCTCGCTGACCCACAGCCAGGCGGGTTCGATCGAGTCGCCCACCGTGGCCAGCCTGCGCACGGCGCCGAGCTCGGTGTCGAGCTGGGTCGCGATCCGGGCGAGCCACTCGCGCGCCGGCGAGGGCGGGATCGCCGACACGATGCGCCGGAACCGGGCGACCGCGTCCTCGCAGGCCGACACGTAGCCGTTCCAGTAGCGGGACAGCCGGGGCGGCGGCGGTTCGGGCTGCGAGCGGGGCACGCGACCAGGGTGCCCCACGGCGGCGGCCGGCCCGCACTCCGGCCGCGGACTCACCGGAAGGTGGGGCGCGCAGGGACACACCGACGACGAGCGGCGCTAGCGTGGGCACGCCCACGTTTTCCTGGCTGCGAGGAGCTCGGCGTGACCCTCTCGATCGGCGACACCGTCCCGGACGTCACCCTCACCACCGTCCGCGAGGGCGGCCCGACGCCGGTGCAGAGCGCGGAGGTCCTGGGCTCGGGCACCGTCGTCCTGTTCGGTGTGCCCGGCGCCTTCACCCCCGCCTGTTCGGACCAGCACCTGCCCGAGTACGTGCTGCGGGCCGACGAGCTGAAGGAGAAGGGCGTCGACACGATCGCCTGCGTGGCGGTCAACGACGCCTTCGTCATGGACGCCTGGGGGAAGTCCCGCGAGGTCGGGGACAAGGTCCTCATGCTCGGCGACGGCAACGGCGAGTTCGCCCGGGCGGTCGGCCTGACCCTCGACGGCACCGGCTTCGGTCTCGGCATGCGCTCGCAGCGGTACGCCGCGGTGCTGGAGAACGGCGTCGTGAAGAGCCTGTGGGTGGAGGAGAAGCCCACCGACGTGACCGTCAGCTCGGCCGACGCGGTGCTCAAGAGCCTCTGAGAGCCTCCGATCCGGGGCGTGGCCGTGGTCACGGCCGCGCGACACCGAACGGACGATCGGCCAGGGTGGACCGATGCTGCGCGTGGTCTGCACCGAGTTCGGCGATCCGGAACTGCTGACGGTGGTCGAGGAGCCCACCCCAGCCCCCGGCCCGGGTGAGGTCCTCGTCGAGGTCGGCGCCGCCGGCGTCAGCTTCGTGGACGGGCTGATCGTCCGCGGCGGCTACCAGGTGAAACCGCCGCTGCCGTTCACGCCCGGATCGGCGGTCGCGGGACGGGTCGTCGCGGTCGGCGAGGGTGTGGAGACCTGCCCGGTGGGGACGGCGGTGGCCGCCTCGGTGACCGGGTTCGGCGGCTTCACCTCGCACGTCACCGTCCCCGCCCCGCTCGCGGTCCCGCTGCCCGCGGGCGTCGACGCCGCTGTCGCGGCCAGCGCGATGGAGAGCTACGCGACGCTGGTCTTCGCCGTCACACAGCGGGTCACGATCGGGCCCGGCGAGCGGGTCGTGGTGCTCGGTGCGGGCGGCGGGATCGGCCTGGCCGCGGTCGACGTGGCGCGCAGCCTGGGCGCCCGGGTCGTGGGCGTGGCGTCCTCGGAGGAGAAGCGGGCGGCGGCGAAGGCCGCGGGTGCCGAGGTGACGATCGACTACACCGACCTCAAGGACGCCGTCCGCGCGGCGACGGACGGCGGTGCCGACGTCGTGATCGACCCCGTCGGTGGGCCCGCGGCCGAGTCGTCGTTGCGGGCACTGCGCGCGGGCGGCCGGTTCTGCGTGCTGGGCTTCGCGTCGGGTGAGATCCCGCGGCTGCCCGCGAACATCGTGCTGCTGCGGAACCGGTCGGTGATCGGGGTGGACTGGGGCGACTGGGCGCGGGAGGTCGGCGGGCCGGAGGGCAACGCCGCGCTGCTGGCGGACGTCCTCGGCCGGATCGGGCGCGACGAGCTGCACCCGCCGCGCCCCTCGGTCGCGCCGCTCGACGAGGCCGGGGCCGTGCTGCGGCTCTACGCCGAGCGCCGGGTCACCGGGAAGTACGTCCTCGTCCCCTGATCACGGGGCGTGGACGGGGCGGTCGACGTCGGCCGGTGGCCGGTGCGACGACAGGTACACGACCTCGCCCGCGACGTGCGCGGCCCGCGGGCTCACCGGCCCGAACGGGGTGTCGACGGTGAAGGCGCGCGGTAGCTCGGCCCGCTCGCCGCGCACCCCGTCGGCGGGCCGGAGCTCCCCGGCGACCACCTCGAGCACGGCCGGCAGCTGTGCCCGCAACGCGCCGAGCAGGGCGCACACGGCCCGGTCGAGCACGGCCGTCGGGTTCAGGGCCACGCAGCCGAGCAGCCCGGCCTCGTCCAGCACCCGGCACACGGTCGCGCGGGTCAGCCCGGTCCGGGCCTGCACTTCGGCGACCACCTCCGCCTCGGTGAGACCCGCAACGGGCTCCAGCGCATAGGCCGGGCCCGCCACCGAGTCCCCCGTGGCGTGGTCGGTCGTCCGCACCCGGACCAGCGGCGGCGTGATCGGCCCGGCCGCCCGCAGCTCCAGGACGGCACCGGACACCACGTCCTCGGTCGACAGCGGCAGCCGCGCCCGCAGGCCCTGCCCGACCCGAGCCCACAGCGCCGCGAACTCCGCCCCGCGCACCGCCCCGTCGGGGTCGCCCGCCCGCCGCACCACGATCTCGCGCCCGGTGTCGGCGCGGTACTCCTCCTGCAGGGTGCGCGCGAACTCGTCGTAGGCCTCGTTGGCGATCACGGTCAGCCGCGCGATCCGCGGGTCCCGCACCCGCCGGCCCGCGCCGTCGACGGGGAGGCGCAGGCCGCGGCCGATCTCCTGGCGCTTGCGGTCCGGGGAGCGGGTCTCGTTGAGCGTGCAGATCTGGAAGACGTTCGGGTTGTCCCAGCCCTCGCGCAGCGCGGAGTGGCTGAAGAGGAACCGCATCGGCTCGGCCGCCGACAGCAACCGCTCCCGGTCCCGCATGATCAGGTCGAAGGCCGACGCGTCCGTCTCGCCGCCGTCGACGTACCCGGTCCGCGGGTCGCCGGCGAAGTAGCCGCCGTGCACCGCCGCGACCGGCGGCAGGTCGAGCTCGGGGTACGCGGGCGCGAGCCGCGCGTAGGCCTCCTCGAACCAGCGCCCGGCCTCGCCGAGCCCGCCGTCCGGCGCGCGGTAGCTCGCCACCCGGTCGACGAAGAACAGCGACAGCACCTTGATCCCGCGCGGCGCGAGCTCGCGCTCCCGGTCGAGGTGCCGGCGGACGGTCTCGATCAGCTGGGCGCGGCGGACGCCGGCGTCGTAGGTCCCGGCCGGGGTCGCGGGCGTCACGACGAGGCCACCGGAGAAGCGGACCGCGGGCTCCCGGAACCCGATGTCGGCGACGACGAGGCCGTGCGCGTACTCCCGGCGCCCGCCGGACAGCGAGGCGAGGTCGTCGCCGAGCCGCACCCACAGGGTCCGTTCGCGCTGGTCGTGGTGGATCGTCAGCCGGGCGCGGGACCGGTCGGCGTCGACCGCGAGCAGCCGGACGAGGGGTGCGGACGCCCGCCCGTCCAGCACCACCGAGGCCACCTCGATGCCCTTGACCAGGCCCTGCTCCCGTGCCTCGACCGGGTCCAGCCGATAGACCAGCTCGTGCGGGTCCCGGTGGGTCGCCGAGTAGCGCAGCGTGCAGAAGGGGTTCAGCTTGGCGATGGCCGCGGCGGCGCCCTCGGACTCCATGTTCTGCGGCTCGTCGAGGATCACGACCGGCCGGGTCGAGGCGACGACCTCGATCGGCCGCCGCCCCGCCATCTGGTCCTGCGCCCGGTGGACGACGTTCCCGCCGCGCCCGGCCACGTCCCGGCGGAAGGCCTGCAGGGTCATGACCAGGAACTGCACGCTGCCGGAGGTGGCGAAGCGCCGGACGCGGCCGAGCCGGCGGGCGTCGTAGGCGACCGCGTCGAAGGGCTCGGCGTAGAGCGCGGTGAGGTGCTCGCGCAGGGCCTCGATGCTCGCGAGCACGCCCTCCCGCACGGCCACGCTCGGCACCACGACCACGAACTTCCGGAAGCCGTGGGCGCGGTGCAGCTCGAACGCCGTCCGCAGGTAGACGTAGGTCTTGCCGGTGCCGGTCTCCATCTCCACGGCGAAGTCGCGGGTGCGGCCGGCGGTCACCGGGAGCCCGTGGCGCTCCTGGACGGCCCGCAGGTTGGCCGGGAGCCGCACGTCGAAGCCCGGGCCGGGCGGATTGGCGACGCCGGTCTGGGTGAAGGCCGGGTGCGGTGCGCGGGGCAGCCCGGCGAACAGGTCGACGACGGCGGCGACGGCCGCGGCCTGGTGGGGGAGCGTCGCGTCGAAGCGGAGCACTCACACCACCTGGAGCGCGAGGTCGACGCCCCGCCGGTTGCGCTCGCGGACGGCGTGCAGGGTGTGCAGGCGCAGGGCGTCGTCGCCGCCGAAGCCCTCCTCGGTCACCGCCAGCACCGCGGGTTCGCGGGCCAGCATCGCCTCGACCGCGGCCTCGGTCAGCGGGGCGAGGCAGACCAGCAGCGCCCCGCCGGCGACCGACCAGCCCGGGACGCCGGCGAGATCGACCTCCTCGACCGGGGCCGTGAGCGGATGACCCGCCGCCAGCATCAGGCCGGTGAGGTCGGCGCCGCCCCCGGAGGTGAGCCGGTAGGCGCGGAACCCGAGGTCGGCGCCCGGCGCAGCGTCCGGCCGCAGTGCCGCGCCGGCCCGCCGCACCCGCTCCCGGGTGACCTCGGCGATCGAGGAGTAGGCGGTGCCGGGGGTGGGCTCGGGCAACTGGACGAGCAGGAAGTTCCGCTGTTCCGCGCTGGCCAGGTTCTCGGCGAACACCGCGTGCCCGAGCGTCCCGGAGCCAGCGAAGAAGTCCAGCACGAGATCCCCCGGCCCGGTCCCGATCTGCAGCATCCGCCGGACCAGCCGGGTCGGCTTGGGCGTGGTGAACGGCTCGTCGGCCCCGAACAGCGCGACGACCTCGCGCTTGGCCTCCTGGTTGTGCCCGGTCTCGTCGTGCCGCCACCAGGTGTCCGGCACGATCCCGGCCTGCACCTCGCTGCGGAAGCCCTTGACCCGCGGCGGGTGGTCGCCGTCGCGCCCGAACCAGATGCGCCCGTCGGCGCGCAGCTCCTCGTACCGGGTGCGGTCGCCGTTCCAGTGCCGGCCCGCGGGCGGCCACACCTCCCGGCCCGACGGCAGCGTGACCGGGTACCGGTACGTCCCCGCCCGCTCGACGCCCTCCGAGCGCACCGAGAACGAGACACTCTGCCACGGCCCGCGCGGGTCGTCGTCCGGGTTGCCGAAGGCCTTCTCCTGCGCCGCGCCGCGGGGCAGGAGCCGCCGGTCCCACGCCTCGACGTCCCGGGCGTAGACGAGCACGTGGTCGTGGCTGCCGGAGATCAGCGCGCGGTTCTTCTTCGCGAACACCTTCTGCCAGGCCACGGTCGCGACGAAGTTCTCCTCGCCCCAGATCTCGTCCATGATCAGCCGCAGGTGCGCGACCTCGGTGTCGTCGATCGTCACGAAGATCGCGCCGTCCGGCCGCAGCAGCTCGCGGGCCAGCACCAGCCGCGGGTACATCATCGACAGCCAGCGCGAGTGCCGGCGGCCCGCCGTCTCCACGGCCGCGTTCGCCCGCCGCCCGGACCCGTCGACCTGACCGGAGAAGCGCAGGTAGGCGGCCATGGGGTCGGCGAAGTCGTCCGGGTAGAGGAACTCCCGGCCGGTGTTGTACGGCGGGTCGATGACGATCAGCTTGACCGCGCCGTGGTAGGCGCGGGCCAGCAGCTTGAGGACCTCGAGGTTGTCCCCCTCGACGATCACGTTGCCGGTGGTGTCCCAGTCGACGGACTCCGCCGGCATCGGCTCGAGCGCACCGGTGGGCGGCTCGCCGATCACCCGCAGGCACTCGGCCCGGCCGGGCCAGGTGAGCCCGAAGCGCTCACCAGGCCCCTCCGTGAGCGTCACCAGATGCGCACGCGCGCCTCGGGGGCGGTGAACAGCGCGTCGGACTCCTGGACCGCGAACGCCTCGTGGAAGGCGTCGAGGTTGGTGACGACCGCGTTACAGCGCAGGTCCGGCGGCGAGTGCGGGTCGATCGTGAGCCGGCGGATCGCCTCCGCGTCCCGCGTGACGGCCCGCCACACCTGCGCCCAGCCGATCAGCACCCGCTGCAGCCCGGTGAAGCCGTCGATCACCGGCGGCTCCGTGCCCTCCGTGGCGATGCGGTAGGCCTTGACCGCGATGGTGAGGCCGCCGAGGTCGCCGATGTTCTCGCCGACGGTCAGCGCGCCGTTGACCTTGTGCTCGGGCAGGCCGGCGGGCGAGAGCTTGTCGTACTGCTCGATCAGCGCCCTGCTGCGCCGGTCGAACTCGGCCCGGTCGGCGCCCTCCCACCAGTCGGTCATGTTGCCGTCGCCGTCGTAGCGGGAGCCCTGGTCGTCGAAGCCGTGGCCGATCTCGTGCCCGATCACCGCGCCGATGCCGCCGTAGTTGGCCGCGTCGTCGGCGTCGGGGTCGAAGAAGGGGGGCTGCAGGATCGCGGCCGGGAAGACGATCTCGTTCATCCGCGGGTGGTAGTAGGCGTTGACCGTCTGCGGGGTCATCAGCCACTCGTCGCGGTCGACCGGGCCGCCGATGCGGTTCAGGTCGTAGTCGAAGTCCCACTCCGCGGCGCGCAGGACGTTGCCGAGCAGGTCGTCCGCCTTGACCTCGAGCGCCGAGTAGTCCTTCCACTTGTCCGGGTAGCCGATCTTCGGCGTGAACTTGCCGAGCTTCTCCAGCGCCCGCTCGCGGGTGGCCGGGCTCATCCAGTCCAGCGAGGAGATGCTCTGCCGGTACGCCTCGACGAGGTTCGCGACCAGCTCGACCATCCGCTCCTTGGACGAGGCCGGGAAGTGCCGCTCCACGTAGAGCTTGCCGACGGCCTCGCCGATCGCGCTCTCGACCACCGACACGCCGCGCTTCCAGCGCTCGCGCAGCGTCGGGGTACCGGAGAGGGTGCGGCCGTAGAAGTCGAAGTCCTCGTCGACGACGGCCTCGTGGAGGTAGTCCGCCGCCGCCGAGGCGGTACGGATCGACAGCCAGGCCTGCCACTGCTCGAGCGGCAGCTCCGCCCAGAGCTTCGCGGCGGCCAGCACGAACGAGGGCTGCCGGACGACGACCTCGTCGAACGCGCCGTCCGGCGCCCGCAGCGCCGCGTGCCAGGGCTCCCACGGGAAGTCCGGCGCGTTCGTCTGCAGCGCCGGCCAGGTCATCAGCGTGTAGGTCTTCTCCGCGTCCCGGTTGGTGACCCGGTCCCACGAGACGGCCGCGAGCGCCGTCTCCAGCTCCATGACGCTTCCCGCCAGGCCCGCCGGGTCCTCCAGCCCGACCAGGCCGGCGAGCCGCTCCAGGTGCGCCACGTACTTCGCGCGGATCTCGGCGTACGCGTCCTCGCGGTAGTACGACTCGTCCGGCAGCCCGAGGCCGGACTGGGACAGGTGCACCAGGTAGCGGTCGGAGTTCTTCGCGTCCGTCGAGACGTAGATGCCGAACAGGGCGGCGCGGCCCTGGCGCTGCCGGCGCCCCAGCACCGCGGCGAGCTCGGCCTTGTCCGCGGCGTGCGCGATCTCGGCGAGCAGCGGGCGCAGCGGCTCGACGCCCGCGGCCTCGACGGCCCCGGTGTCCATGAACGACGCGTAGAGGTCGGCGATCTGCCGGGCCTCGGGCCCCGCGAGGTCGGAAGCGCCCTCGACGATCGCCCGCACGTCCTCCTCGGCCTTGTCCCGCAGGTCGCGGAAGGCGCCGTCCTGGGCGCGGTCGTCCGGGATCACGTGGCTGGTCAGCCACTTGCCGTTGACGTGGCCGAACAGGTCGTCCTGCGGGCGGGTGCCGGGGTCGACCCACCGCAGGTCCAGACCGCTGCGGCGGGTCCCGTTCGCTGTCTCGGGGGAGGTCGTCACGCCGTCCATCCTGCCGTCCGTCGTGGCCCGGCCGCCACGGATTCGCGCACGGCGGAGACGGCCTCGGTCGCGACGGCCAGCGTCCGCAGGTGCCCGGCCAGGTCCGTGCGGGTCGGCCGGGTCTGCACCAGCAGCGCGCTCGCCCACGGCAGCGCGGGATCCGCGCGCAGCCGGGCGGCGACCTCCGCGGCGCGCTCGCCCACCCGGATCAGCCGCGACACGGCGACCCGCGGCTCGGCGGCCGCGCGGGCCCAGTAGCGCCCCAGGGCCGGCGCCGCGCCCTGCGGACGTCCGCTGATCACGCCGATGCCGCGGGCCGCGGCGGCGTCGACCCCGCGCCGACGCCCAGCTCCAGGCGCTCGCCGGACAGGGCGTCGAGCACGGCCGCGTCCTCGGCCAGGCGCAGCGGGTCCTCGAGGGCCGCGGCGACCACGCCCGTCCCCAGCCGGATCCGGCTCGTGGCCTGCGCGACGGCCGCGAGCAGCACGAAGGGGGAGGGCAGACAGCCCTGGGCCTCGCTCGCGTGGTGCTGGGCGACCCAGAAGGACGCGAACCCGGCCGCCTCGGCCGCGACGGCGAGCTCGAGGGTGTCGCGGTAGGCGTCGCGCGGGGAACCCGGGCGCCCGACGTGCGTGAGGGAGCCCAGCTCCATGCACGGACAGTACCGATCTTTTGACGCAGCGTAGTCGACCGCGGCCAGTGACGGCGGACACTCGCAGGACCGCCTTGCGCGACCGGCCGTGCGACGCGAGTATTCGATCGTGACCCCGGACCTCCGACTCGTGGCTCGGCTGTACGTCGACCTGTGTCGGACGAACGTCGACCTGTGTCCGGTGGACGTCGACCCCTTCCGGACGGGGTCGCCGACGCGCCGCTGATCCGGTCGCGCGCTGAGCCGATCACCGGGCACCCGCCCGCCCCTCACCGCACGCCCGCCCGCGCACCGTGCCGCGGACAGCCTGCCCGTCGACGACGTCGTCACCCTCCCCGATCTCCCTTGCTCGCGGCGTGTGCGCGCCGCACCGACGTCACCCGGAGCCACTCCATGTCCCCTGCGTCCCTGTCCGCCGTGCCCTCCGCCGGTTCCACACCGCTCGACCTCGAGCCGCTCGGCCCGCGCTTCGGCGCGATCGTGCACGGCGTCGATCTCGCCACCGCCTCGGACGAGGAGATCGCCGCGATCCGCGCCGAGCTCACCGCCCGCAAGGTGCTGTTCTTCCGCGGGCAGCACGGCCTCGACCCGACCGGCCAGGTCCGGCTCGGGAACCGGATCGGCGAGCTCACGGCGTCCCACCCGGTCGTCCCGGGCATCGACGAGGACCACACCGAGATCTACGCGCTCGACTCGGCCGACGACGGGTACGCCGACGTCTGGCACACGGACGTCACCTTCGTGAAGCGCCCGCCGCTGGGCTCGATCCTGCGCGCGGTCACCCTGCCGCCCGCCGGCGGCGACACGAACTGGGCGGACCTCGAGCTGGCGTTCGAGTCGCTCGCGCCGCCCGTGCAGCGGCTCGCCGAGCAGCTCGACGCGGTGCACGACGGCACCAAGGACTTCGGCTACTACCTCGCCCAGCGCCGCCAGGGCCGGGGCAGCGAGTGGGAGGGCGAGACGGTCACCAGCCTGAACCCCGTCGTCCACCCGGTCGTGCGGGTGCACCCGGAGACCGGGCGGAAGTCGCTGTTCGTCAACCCGGGCTTCACGGTGCGCATCGACGGCGTGTCGGAGGCGGAGAGCCGGTCCCTGCTCGACCTGTTCTTCGCACACCTCACCAAGCCCGAGCACCTCGTCCGGCACCGCTGGGCGGAGGGCGACGTGGCCATGTGGGACAACCGCTCCACCGCCCACTACGCCAACCGGGACTACGGCGCCGCCCGCCGCGTCATGCACCGGGTCACGCTTCGCGGCGACGCCCCGGTCGGCGTGGAGGTGCTGCGGAACGCGGTCTGACCACGCGAGTGGCGATCGCCGCCAGGGCGACCATCGCCACTCACGAGGGGCCCGACGTGTGGCGCCGCGCCGCGGATGGGAACCTCGGGGCATGCGCGCGATCGGGGTGAACCACTACGGCGGGCCGGAGGCCCTCGAGGTCGTCGAGCTGCCGGAGCCGCACGCCGGGCCCGGCGAGATCCGGATCCGGGTCCACGCCGCGGCCGTGAACCCGACGGACACCTACGTCCGGGACGGGTCGCGCGCAGAGCGGCAGCGAAAGGACCCACCGCCGTACGTGCCGGGGATGGACGCCGCCGGCGTGGTCGACGAGATCGGCGAGGGCGCCGGGGGCGGGCTCGCCCTGGGCGACCCGGTGATGGCGGTCGTGGTGCCGGACGGCGCGCACGGCGCCTACGCGGAGTACGTCGTGGTGCCGGTCGGCTCGGTCGTGCGGGCGCCCGCCGGCGCCGACCACGCTTACGCGGCCACGCTGCCGATGAACGGCCTGACCGCGCGGCGGACCCTGGACCTGCTCGATCCCGAGCCCGGGGCGACCCTCGCCGTGACCGGCGCCGCCGGCGCCTACGGCGGGTACGTGGTGCAGCTGGCGAAGGCGGCCGGGCTGCGGGTCGTCGCCGACGCCTCCGACGCGGATGTGGAGCTGGTCCGCAAGCTCGGCGCGGACGTCGTGGTCCCGCGCGGCGACGCGGTCGCCGAGCGGATCCGCGAGGCGGTCCCCGAGGGCGTCGACGTGCTGGCCGACGGCTCCGTCCAGGGCGAGCTGCTGCTGCCGGCCGTCCGGGACGGCGGCCGGATCGCCACCGTCCGCGGGTACAGCGGGCCGGAGGAGCGTGGCATCACCTGGCACCCCGTGTGGGTGCGGGACATCGCACAGGACCGGGAGCGGCTCGACGCCCTCCGCGTGCTCGCCGAGTCCGGCGCGGTCACCCTGCGGGTCGCCGAGACCTACCCGGGCGAGCGCGCCCCCGAGGCCCACACCCGGCTGGAGCAGGGCGGGACCCGGGGGCGGCTGGTGCTGCTGTTCTGACCCCAGAAGGCCGTTCCGGCCCCAGGAGACCGTGCTAGCCCCAGGAGGCGAACAGGTCCGCGCGCCGCGCGCGGTCGAGCACGGTGGGCGCGGCACCGGAACGGCGGTTCTCCTGCAGCAGGGCGAGATCGAGCCGGGCGGTGATCACGTCGGGCACGTTCTCCTTCGCCTCGGCGAGTATCCCGTCGGGCGGGAAGCCGGCGTCGCACGGACCGAGCACGGACGAGCGAGCCCAGGTCTGCACGAGCGGCTCGAGCCCGGTCGAGAAGGTCGAGGCGTGGACCGCGTACACCTGGTTCTCGATGCAGCGGGCCGCCGCGCAGTGCCGCACCCGGTGGAACCCGGCCTCGGTGAAAGTTGCGCTGGGAACCAGCAGGACCTCGGCCCCGCGACGGGCCAGCGCCGTGGTGACCTCGGGGATCTCGGCCTCGTAGCAGGTCGCGAACCCGACCGTCACGCCGTCGACCTCGGCCGTCGTCAGCCGCTCGCCCTCGATCGAGCGCCACTGCCGCTCCGCCGGGAACAGCAGGGTCTTCTCGTGCCGCACCACCCGGCCGTCGGGATGGAAGAGGTGGGCGACGTTGAGGAACCCGCCGGGTGCGGCCACCA
This sequence comes from Pseudonocardia yuanmonensis, assembly GCF_039542425.1. Lineage (NCBI taxonomy): Bacteria > Bacillati > Actinomycetota > Actinomycetes > Pseudonocardiales > Pseudonocardiaceae > Pseudonocardia > Pseudonocardia yuanmonensis. The sequence continues at coordinate 10,549 of NZ_BAABIC010000018.1, read as the reverse complement.
GGTGGCTGCCCGCCAGGACGACCTGGTCGCGGGCCCGGGCTGCCGCGCCGAACACCTCGAGGTAGAGGTCGGTGTGCTCCGCGACCTCCGCGAAGTACGCCGCGAGGTCGCGCCCCCGCCAGCCCGCGGCGAGGGTGCCGAAGCCGGTCGTCATGAGCTCGGGGAACACCACCAGGCGCGCGCCCGCGGCCGCGTCGAGCGCCGCGTCGACCTGGGCGGCGAAATCTTCCGGGCCGCTGAGCGCGCGCGCCTCGAACTGCACGGCCGCCACGTCGAGCGTGTCCGTCACCGGGCCCCCCTCACTGCTTCAGCAGCGGCATGACGTCCCGGCCGCGGTCGATGTCCGCCACGTGATCCTGCCCTGGTTCCCCTGACGCGGGCCGACGGCCTGGAGCACAGCGCCCCCGGGACCCGGTTCGGCCCGAGGGCGCTGTGTCGCGTCAGCGCGTGACCGGCACGCCCGTCACGACGCCTTCGTCGCGGCCTCCTCCACGATCTCGGTGTACTTGCGGCGGGCGGCCCCCGTGAACTGCCCGGTCGTGATCGTCCCGCCCGAGCCGAGGCCGAAGCCGTCGTAGCCCCGGGCCGCGATCTCGTCGCAGATCAGCCGGTAGGTGCCGACCCCGCCCACGTACGGGTAGAGGTTGCGCGGCTTGCCCGGGATGTTCGCGCCCACCCACCAGGAGTTGGCCCGCGGCAGCAGGGTCAGCTGGGTGACCTCGTTGTGGTGACCCACCCAGTCGTCCTCGGCGTCGGGGAGGGCCTCGATCGTGTCGTACCCCTGCTCGCGCAGGAAGCGCAGGCAGTCGGTGATCCAGTCCACGTGCTGCTCGATCGAGACCGGCATGTTGCTCAGCACGGACGGGCTCTGCGGACCGGTGATCATGAACAGGTTCGGGAACCCGTGGGTGGCGATGCCGAGGTAGGAGTGCGGCCCCTCCGCCCACTTCTCCTCCAGGGCGACGCCGTCCCGGCCGCGGATCCCGAGCCGGAACAGGGTCCCGGTCATGGCGTCGAACCCGGTGGCGTAGACGATGACGTCCGCCTCGTACTCCGCGTCGGCGGTCCGCACCCCGGTCGGCGTGATCTCCTGGATCGGTGCCTCCCGCACGTCGACCAGCGTCACGTTCTCCCGGTTGAACGTCTCGTAGTACCCGTTCTCCAGGGGCGGGCGCTTGGTGAAGAAGGGATGGTCCCGCGGCGAGAGCAGCTCGGCGACCTTCGGGTCGCGCACCCGCTCGCGGATGCGGGCCCGCAGGAACTCCGCGGCCGTCTCGTTCGCCTTCTCGTCGAGGAGCAGGTCGTTGAAGGTGGTGCCCAGCCGGAACCCGCCGCGTTCCCAGGCCTCGGCGAAGATCCGCTGCCGTTCCTCGTCCGACACCGACAGCGCGGTGCGGTCGGCCACCTCGTAGGGGAAGCCGAAGGCCGTCTCCCGCGTCGTCTTCCAGATCTCCCGGTAGTTGTCCTTGATCTTCCGCCCGTCCTCGGCGTCCATCGGCCGGTTGCCGCCGGCGATGTCGTAGTTCGCCGTGCGCTGCAGCACGTAGACGTGGGCGGCGTCCTGGGCGATCTCCGGCACGGCCTGCACCGCCGTCGCCCCGGTGCCGATGACGATGACCCGCTTCCCGGTGAAGTCGACGCCCTCGTGCGGCCAGACGCCGGTGTGGTACGACTCGCCGCGGAAGCTGTCCCGGCCCGGGAAGTCGGGCAGGTTCGTCGTCGACAGGCAGCCCACCGCGGTGATCAGGTAGGTCGCGGTGACCTGCCCGCCGTCGTCGGTGCGGACGGTCCACCGGCCGGTGGCCGCGTCGTAGTCCGCGCCGACGACCTTGGTGCGGAACCGGATGTCCTTCCGCAGGTCGTACCGGTCGGCGACGTGTTGCAGGTACCGGAGGATCTCGGGCTGGGCGGCGAAGCGCTCGCTCCAGGTCCACTCCTCCAGCAGGTCCTCCGACAGCCGGTCGGAGAAGCTGTAGAAGTAGCTCTCCGAGTCGCAGCGGGCACCCGGGTACCGGTTCCAGTACCAGGTGCCGCCCACGTCGTCGGCGGCCTCGAACACCCGTGCGGTCATACCGAGCGTGTCGCGAAGGCGGTGCAGCATGTACAGCCCCGAGAAGCCGGCGCCGACGACCACCGCGTCGAGCTCGGCCTGCTCCGGGGGCGTGCCCGGCTGCTCCGTGTGCGCACTGGACATTGTTCTCCTCGTCCGGTCGGTCTCCGTTGACCCGACATGGCGCCGTCGCCGATCATGACGTCGGCGTCACATACCGGACTAACGATCGTAAGGTGGCGCGCAAGGGGTGGCGACCGCCGATCAGCGGTCATCCGTGCGGCGCGCGGTCACCTCCGGTCCAGCGCCCCCTCCGCCGGGGGGAACCCGACCTTGCCCTGGTCCCAGCCCCCGGCCAGTGGGGTCCAGTAGAAGAACGTGACGACCCGCTCCGCGAAACGCCAGGTGCCGTCGGCTCCGCGGGCCATCCGGTCCCGGTAGCGGCCGGCGGCGATCTGGGCCTCGCCGTCGACCACGCACGGCTGCCAGAGCCAGGTCTCGCCGGTCGCGGTGTCGCCGTCGATCTCGACGGTCTCGTTGGCGCTGTAGTGCCACCACGCGGTCAGCGGGCCCTCCTGCAGCCCGCCGAAGAAGGTCTCCAGCTCCGCGGTGCCGCGCGCGGTGGCGAGGCCGGTGAACACGCCGTCGGGGGTGAAGAGCGCGGCGAGCTCGGTCCAGCGGCCGTCGTCGAGGTACTGGCAGTAGCGGGCGCGCAGCTGGGCGATCTCGTGCGCGTCCTCCAGGCGCTGCAGACGGGCCTCGAGGGCGCTGGTGTCGGGCACGGCGGACCTCCACGGTGAGGGTACGAACGATCGTTCGTACCCTAGGCGGGTCTGCGCCCGGGGTCCACGGGCGGCAGGATCAGGAGCGACCACGAGCCGGGGAGGAACCAGATGAGCCGTCCGTTGGAGGGCCTGCAGGTCGTCGAGTGCGCGAGCTTCGTGGCGGGCCCGACGGGCGGGATGACGCTGGCCCAGCTGGGCGCGAGCGTGATCCGGATCGACCCGGTCGGCGGCAACACCGACTTCCGGCGCTGGCCGGTGGTCGGCAGCGGGACCGGCCCGGCCGACGCCGAGTCGTACTACTGGGCCTCGCTGAACAAGGGCAAGCGGTCCGTCACCGTGGACATGCGCTCCGACGAGGGCCGCGAGCTGGTCACGGCGCTGATCACCGCACCGGGCACGGACCGCGGAGTGCTGGTGGACAACGTCGTCGGGCGCCGCTGGATGGCCAACGACGTGCTGGTCGCGCGCCGCCCGGACCTGATCCACCTGCGGGTGCAGGGCTACCCGGACGGGCGCCCGGCGGTGGACTACACGGTCAACGCCGAGGTGGGGATCCCGCAGATCACCGGCTCGGAGGAGGGCGGCGCGCCGGTGAACCACGTGCTGCCGGCGTGGGACCTGGTCACCGGGCTGAGCGTGTCGACCGGGGTGCTCGCGGCGCTGTACGACCGCTCGCGCACCGGCCGGGGCACCTACGTCGAGCTGGCGCTGGCCGATGTCGCGCTGGCCGGCGTGGCCAACCTGGGCTGGTTGTCGGAGGCCGCGGAGCGAGGCCGGGAGCGGCCGCGGCACGGCAACCACGTCTACGGCTCGTTCGGCGTCGACTTCGCCTGCTCGGACGGAGCGCGGGTGATGGTGGTCGCGCTGACCGAGGGGCAGTGGGCCGCGCTGCGGAAGGTGACCGGCACGGAGCAGGTGTTCGCGGCGCTGGAGCAGGCGCTCGACGCCGACCTGACCAAGGAGTCGGAGCGCTACCGGCTGCGCGAGACCATCGCCGCGGTGCTGCGGCCCTGGTTCGAGGCCCGCGACCTCAAGACCGTGTCCGACGAGCTCGACGCGGCCCGTGTGCTCTGGGGCCGCTACCGCGGGATGACCGAGGTGGTGGGCGCGCACCGCGAGGGGCGCCACCCGGTGCTGGCCGACCTGACCCTGCCGGACGGCACGGCGTCGATCACGGCGCGGTCGCCGTTGCGCTGGGGCGGGGAGCACGGGCCGGCCGGGGAGGCGCCGGTGCTGGGCCGCGACACGGACGAGGTGCTGGCCGAGGTCCTGGGCCTGAGCGCCGCGGAGATCGGCGGGCTGCACGATCGAGGCGTGGTCGGCTGAGCGACCGACGAAACGGGGTGCCGGTCGCAGACTGAGACACCGAGGTGTGACGGTCGCCACTAGCGTCCTCCCGCGGCGGTATCGACCGAGGGAGGGCACGGATGAAGGCGCTCGTCTACCACGGACCGGGGTCGAAGTCCTGGGAGGAGGTCCCCGACGCGGCCGTCCAGGAACCGACGGACGTCGTGGTCAGAGTGGACACCACCACCATCTGCGGCACGGACCTGCACATCCTCAAGGGCGACGTGCCCGCGGTGACGGACGGCCGCATCCTCGGCCACGAGGCCGTCGGCACCGTCACCGAGGTGGGGTCGGCCGTGACCGGGTTCCGCGAGGGCGACCGGGTCCTGGTCCCCGCGATCACCCGCTGCGGCCGGTGTGCGTACTGCCAGCGCGGCATGCCGTCGCACTGTCAGACCGTCGGCGGCATCGGCTGGATCTTCGGGCACCTGGTCGACGGCACCCAGGCCGAGTCGGTGCGCGTGCCCTACGCGGACACGTCGCTCTACGCCGTCCCGAACGACGTGACGGACGAGCAGGCGATCTTCCTCGCCGACTCGCTGCCGACCGGGTACGAGGTGGGCGTGCTGGCCGGGCAGGTCCGGCCCGGGGACACGGTCGCGGTGGTGGGTGCCGGTGCGGTGGGGCTCGCCGCCATCCTGACCACGGGTCTCTGGGGCGCCTCGCGGGTCATCGCGGTGGACACCAACAAGTTCCGGCTGGGCAAGGCCGTCGAGTTCGGCGCGACCGACACCGTCGAGGCGGGGCCGGACGTCGTCGAGGCCGTGACGGCGATGACCGACGGCCTGGGCGTCGACGTCTCGATCGAGGCGGTCGGCTACCCGGAGACGCTGCGCACGGCGGCGGCGCTGGTGCGGCCCGGCGGGCACATCGCCAACATCGGCGTGCACGGCGTGCCCGTGGAGCTGCCCCTCGAGCAGCTGTGGATCCAGAACGTCACGCTGACCATGGGCCTGGTCGACACCGTCTCCATCCCGACGCTGCTGACGATGGTCGCGAGCGGCAAGATCCCGGCCGAGAAGATGGGCACCCACACCTTCGGCCTCGACGAGATCGACCGCGCCTACGAGGTGTTCGCCGACGCGGCCGCCAACGAGGCACTCAAGGTGGTCATCAAGCGCGCCTGATCCCGATGAGCGAACGGCACTCTCGCTCACATCTAGTGAACGAGAGTGCCGTTCGCCCGTCTTCCGGTGGTCAGGCGCGGGCGGGCCAGGGGCGTTGGGGCGGGCGGAGCTCCTCGTAGGCCAGCGCGAGGCCCAGCACGGCCGCGTCGTCGAACCGGTGGCCGACGATCTGCAGCCCGATCGGCAGGCCGCCGGCGGTGTAGCCGCAGTTCACCGAGACGGCGGGCTGACCGGACATGTTGAACGGCAGGCTGGTCGCGATGTGCTCGAAGGGGCGGGCCGGGTCGTCGAAGGCCGACGCGTACTCGACCGGGAAGGGCGGGATCGGCGCGGTCGGGAGCAGCAGGAAGTCCAGGCCGGCGAGGGCGCCGTGGGCGGCGACGGCCATCGCGTCCATCTGGCTGTAGCCGTGGAACACCTCGGCCCCGGTCAGGTCCGCGCCCGTCGCGGCCCACTCGAGGATCGCCGGCAGGACCTTCGCCCGGCGCTCCTCGGGCAGCGCCCGGAGGTCGGTCCAGGCGCGGGCCCGCCAGAAGCGGTCCATGCCGTCGAGCATCTCGCGGGTCAGGAAGGGCGCCACCGGTTCGACGACGGCGCCCGCGGCCTCCAGCGTGCGCGCGGCCTCCTCGACGGCCTCGCGCACGGCCCGTTCGGTCGCGAGCCCCACGCCGACGTCCGGGAGCAGCCCGATCCGCCGCCCGCGCACCGGGCCCGGCGCGTCGGGCCAGGCGATGTCCGCGCCGGGCAGCGCGGTGTGGTCGCGCTCGTCCGGGACCGCGATCACGGACATGAGCAGCGCGACGTCGGCGACCGCGCGGCACATCGGCCCGATCACGCGCCCCGCGTACGGCGGCACCACCGGCACCCGGCCGAAGGTCGGCTTGAGCCCCGCGATGCCGTTCCAGCCGGCGGGCTGGCGCACCGAGCCGCCGATGTCCGTGCCCAGGTGCAGCGGCCCGTAGCCCGCCGCGGCGGCCGCGGCCGCGCCGGAGCTGGACCCGCCGGGCGTGCGCGTGGGGTCCCAGGGGTTGCGGGTCACCGGGTGGAAGCTGGACTGCGAGGAGCCGAGCATCCCCAGGTCCGGCATGGTCGTCTTGCCGAGGACCACTGCCCCGGCCTCGCGGACCCGGGCCGCCGCCGGGGCGTCCCGCCCGGCCGGGACCAGCTCGGTCGCGGCCGTCCCGACGGGGGTGGGCACGCCGCGGGTCGCGATGTTCTCCTTCAGCGTGATCGGCACCCCGTCGAGCGGCCGCGCCTCCCCGGCCCGCCACCGCAGGGCCGACTCCGCGGCGGCGGCCCGGGCCCCGTCGGCGTCCAGGGCGTAGGTCGCGTGCAGCCGGGGCTCGTCCGCCTCGATCCGGGCCAGGACGTCGTCGACGACCTCGACGGGGGAGACGGTGCCGGCGCGGTAGCCCGCGCGCAGCTCGCGGGCGGTCAGGTCGGCGAGCCGGGTGGCGGTACGGGTCAACGAGCCCTCCTGGCGTCGGGGTGCACGGCCGCGTCGGCGGCGCTGCCAGCACGCTCCGTCGCGGACGTGTCCCCGCGCAACCGTCGGGCGCGGCGATCACCCGTCTGCCCGCTCAGCACTCGACGACGGTGAGGGCCAGGCCGCCCCGGCTCGTCTCCTTGTACTCGGTCTTCATGTCCGCGCCGGTCGTACTCGGCGCTGAGCAGCGCCGAGCCGGTCGCACCGTGCGCGGTGAAGCGCATCCCGTCGGGGTGGAAGGGCAACGACCGCCGCCGGTGCAGCACGACGTCCTCGGCCCGAAGCCGATCTCGTGCCGGTCGAGCAGGCGCAGCCGCCCGGTGGCCCACACGTCGTCGACCGTCGGGCTGCGCGGGTCGACCGTCTCGGGCGCCTCGCCGGCCAGCCGCGGACCACCGCGCCGACGCTGCCGTGGCCCCTGCCGGTCGCGCCGAGCGAGCCGAACAGCTCCGCCTTCACGTGCGCGACGCGGGGGAGCAGCCCCTCGCGCTCGCCGACCGGCGAACCGCAGGGCCGCCCGCATCGGCCCGACCGTGTGCGAGCTGGACGGGCCGATACCGATGCCGAACAGGTCGAACGCGGAGACCGTCACGGCAGACTCCTCAGGTCATCGCCACTCGGTCGCGGCGTCGAGCAGCCACTCGGCGAGGTAGGCGGCGAAGGAGGATCGCGCCAGGATCCGGTAGTCGGACGGCCCGAGGCCGAGCAGCACGATCCCGGCCTGGCCCAGCAGCGTCACCGCCGCCGAGCCGACGCCGAACGAGCGCGGGTGCAGATCGATCGCGCACCCGGTCTCCAGGACGTCGCGGGCGTGGGCGCCGCGCAGCCGGATCGTGGTGCGCTGCGCGGAGACGTCGACCACGGTCGCGCCGGTGGCGCGGGCCGCCGCCTCCAGCTCTACCGGCGCGAGGAAGGGGCTGGTCAGCAGCCACTCGTCCGGGCCGAGCCAGATCGCCGTGACGCGCTCGCCGCCGCTCCACGCGTTCGGGCCCGGCAGCGGGGCACCGACCAGGCCCTCCAGCGCGGCCGGGTCCGCGGTGCGGACGTCGACCATCGCGTGGAAGGGCTCGGCCAGCAGCGTCACCGAGTCGGGCAGCTCGGCGAACCGGCCGGCCCAGCCGTCCAGCGCCCCGGCCGGGCGCAGGGTCGTCTCACTCACCGGGCTCACCATCCCGTCGGGACCCCTCGGGGTCGAACAGCACGGAACCGGTCACCTCGACGGGCACCAGGGCCCCGCCGACCGGCACGGTCAGGCGCTCGCCGATCCGCGCGTGCCCGCCCTTCACGAGGGCGAGCGCGAAGGTGCGGCCGAGCGCGGCACTGCGGTAGCTCGACGTGACGTGGCCGAGCATCGGGACCGGGGGCGGCGGCAGCTCGTCGGTCAGCTCGACGATCTGCGAGCCCTCCGGCAGCTTCAGGTCGCGATCGACCGGCAGCAGGCCGACGAGCTGCTTGCGCAGCGGGTCGCGGTTGGACGGGCGGGCGAAGGACCGCTTGCCCACGAAGTCCGGCTTCTTCTTCGACACCACCCAGTCCATGCCGAGGTCCTGGGGCGTGACGGTGCCGTCCGTGTCCTGCCCGATGATCGGGTAGCCCTTCTCCGCGCGCAGGACGTGCATGGTCTCGGTGCCGTAGGGCGTGATCCCGTACGGGGCACCGAGATCCAGCAGGCGCCGCCAGACGGCGGCCGCGTGCCAGCCGTCGACGCTCACCTCCCAGGCCAGCTCGCCGGAGAAGCTGATCCGCGCCAGCCGCACCGCGACCCCGTCGACCTCGGTGTCGAGCCAGGTCATGAACGGGAACGCCGCGTTCGAGACGTCGACGTGCGGGGCGAGGGCGCCGACCACGTCCCGCGACCGCGGCCCGACGACCGGGAAGGTCGCCCACTGCTCGGTCACCGAGGTCAGCGTGACGCGCAGCTCCGGCCACTCCGTCTGCAGCCACTCCTCGAGGTGGTCCAGGATCGGCGCGGCGCCGCCCGTGGTGGTGTAGACGAGGAAGCGGTCGTCGGCGATGCGCAGGACGGTGCCGTCGTCGATCACCATGCCGTCGAGGCCGCACATCACGCCGTAGCGGACCCGGCCGGGCTTCAGCGTGGACATCAGGTTGGTGTAGATCCGGTCCAGGAAGACGCCGGCGTCCGGCCCCTGGACGTCGATCTTGCCGAGGGTGGAGCCGTCGAGGATCCCGACGCCGGTGCGGGTCGCGGCGCACTCGCGCAGCACGGCGGCGTCCATGTCCTCGCCCGGCCGCGGGTAGTAGCGGGCGCGCTTCCACTGCCCGACGTCCTCGAACACCGCGCCGGCCTCGACGTGCCAGGAGTGCAGCGCGGTGGTCCGCTCCGGGTCGAACAGCGTCCCGCGCTCGCGCCCGGCCAGGGCGGCGAACGCGACGGGCGTGTAGGGCGGGCGGAAGGTGGTCGTGCCGAGGTCCTCGACCGGACGGCCGAGCAGCTCGGCGGCGATGCCGGAGGCGATCACGCCGGACGTCTTGCCCTGGTCGTGCGCGGTGCCGATGGTCGTGTAGCGCTTGACGTGCTCCACGCTCCGCATGCCCGCCCCGACGGCCCGCGCGATGTCGGCGACGGTCGCGTCGCGCTGCAGGTCCACGAACTGCTTCGCCGGGTCGCCCTCGGTGCGCCAGAGGACCTGGGTGGTACGGGGCTGCTCGCCGGTGCTGTCCCCGCGGCCCTCGGCGAGACAGCCCGCGAGGTCGAAGGTCCCGTTCGCCGCGCCGACGACCGTGACCCCGTCGAGGGGCTCGCCCGGCCGGAAGGCCCCCAGCTCCGGGTCGTACCGGAGCGCTCCGCGGACGTGCGAGAACAGGTGCGCGGTCGGGTTCCAGCCGCCGGAGAGCAGCAGGGCGTCGCAGGGGAGCACGGTGCCGTCGTCGAGCGTGACGGCGGTGATCGCGCCGTCCGCCGAGCCGTCCGCGCTCGTCCCCACCACCCGTGCGCGGTGAGTGGACCTTCCACTCACGGGCTCGGGGCGCGGATCGACGACGGTGACGCGTGCGCCGGCGGCCTCGAGGTCGGCGGCGGCCGCATGGGCGGCGTCGTCGGTGGTGAAGACGACGATCTCGCGGCCGACCAGCACGCCGTACCGGTGCAGCAGGTCGCGGGCAGAGGCCGCGAGCATGATCCCGGGGCGGTCGTTGTCCTCGACGACGATGGGTCGCTCGTGCGCGCCGGTCGCGACGACGACCTGGCCGGCGCGGATTCGCCAGACCCGCTGCCGGGACACGTTCCGCGAGGCGTCCGCCCCGAGGTGGTCGGTGCGCCGCTCGAGGGCCAGGACGAAGCCGTCGTCGTACTGCCCGAAGGCGGTGGTGCGCGGGAGGATCCGCACGTCCGGGTTCGCCCGCAGCTCCGCCACGGTGTCGGCGACGAACTCGTACGCGCTCCGCCCGCAGATCCGCTCGGTGCCGAGCAGCGCCCCGCCGGCCGCGGGCCGGTCGTCGACGAGCACGACGCGATCGCCCCGGCGCGCGGCGGTCCGCGCGGCGAGCAGGCCCGCCGGCCCCGCGCCGATCACGAGCGTCTCGCAGTGCGCGTGCCGGCGGTCGTAGCGCGCGGTGTCGGGGACGTCCGCGAGCCGGCCGCGGCCGCCGAGCCCCCGTGCGACCAGGCCGTCGGTCAGCTCGATCGTGCTGGCGAGGAGCATCGGCTCGGGGAAGGGTTCCTCGATCTGGACCAGCCCGGTGGGGTCCTCGGTCCAGGCGGCGGTGATCCCGCGCGGGCGGCCGAGTGTGATGC
>NZ_BAABIC010000017.1:0-142086 GCF_039542425.1 Pseudonocardia yuanmonensis | reverse complement strand
CCGCTCGACTTGCATGTGTTAAGCACGCCGCCAGCGTTCGTCCTGAGCCAGGATCAAACTCTCCAACAAAAACTGGCTCCTACTGGCGGGCCCACTCCCGACGGGGTCAGGAACATGAGCCCAAAAATGAACTGGCACAAACCACCAGTCCCGATAATCTAGCTCGACACACTGTTGAGTTCTCAAAAGACACCCGCACACCATGGCTCACCTGTCGGAGAACTTCCGGGGCTTTCCCCACCGTACACCCACACGGATCCGCGAGGATCCAGGGGGTCCGGCCCAGGGGGGCGGCCAGCGGGCCTGTTGACCGAACCTCGAGGGCTCGTTCTGTCCGGCGTCTCGCTGACGACGAGAAAGTTACGCCCCGCCGACGGGGAGGGTCAAACCGGGGTCCCGCACCCCGAAACCGACCCGTCGATGCAGGTCAGCGAGGTACGCTCGGCGCCGACGGCCGGGTTGACGGCAGATTCCGTCCTTCATGACGCCGGTCACACTTCGTCGTCGAACGCCGGCGCGGGGCGGTGGAGGGCCGGCGATTCTCGCACTGACCTGCAGAAACGGCTCGAGGCCGTCGCTCACGGTGCGCAACCTCCCGTCGATCGGCCCGAGCCGGCCCGTCAAGCGGGCTCCAGCTCCCGTCGGGCACGACCGGGGACGGACCCGTCCCCCACGAGGTCGCCGGCCCGCTCGGTTCCGGCCGCGACGTCAGCGCGGCACGGGTGCTTCGCGCGCGTGCGCGCGGGGGCGCGAAGCGGTCCGCACCGGGTACGCAGCCGGCACCCGGTCCACCTCTCCCGGGGCATCTCGATCAATTTGCTTCAGGGAGCATCCGGTCCGAGCGAGGCCGCGGATATCGGGCGCAGGCCGTGATCGAACCGCAATCAGTACCCCGAGAGTCGGGAGTCCACACCTGCCACCGCTCGATCGAATTCGGAGAAACGCGATCCGTCGACACGTCGTCGCAGGCAGCGACGGACGGACCACCCGTTCGGGCGTGCAACTCGTCCCGGTCTGTCGCGTTGGACGGGATGAGCGTCTCCCACCGGACGCGCCGCGAACGCGGGGGCGAGCAATTCCGCGGCGGCCGGTGGGAGACGCTCTTTCCGTTCACGTCGAATTCGACGGCCCGCCACCCCGGACGGAACAGTTCCGGGGCGTCGCCTCAGACCCCCGTCGTCGAGCCCGGGCGGACGATCATCAGGACGACCACGACCGCCCAGAGCACCGCGAAGACCCCGGACGTCATCGGCAGGATCCGGGCGGTGCGCTCGACCCCGGGTCGGAGCTCTCCTGCCAGCGCGGCCACGACGGTGGCCTGTGCAGGAAGGATCCCCAGGCCCAGGAGCGCCGCGGCCGCCGCCGTCAGGACGAGGGACGCGATCAGCCACGCGTCCCCGAGCACGCCCATCGCCACGGCGGTGGCGAGACCGAAGAACGGGACGGCGACGGCGAGCACCGCGTAGACCCGGCTGACCCGATGGAGGAGCGCCACCGGGGTCGGCGATCCGTCGCCGGCGAGGGCGGCACGGGCGTACCGCGGGAACATCGACGTGGCCATGGTCACCGGTCCGACGACCACGATCGCGGCGAGGACGTGGACCGAGAGCAGGACGGCCGTCACATCCGTCTCCTTCCTCCGGCCCCGAAAGACCGGCTGCGAGTTACAGGTGGACTGAAACAGTGACCGATCACTGGGCGCCCGCGCGTCCCGGAACGGGTCGTGCATCCTTCAGCCCGGCTGAAACAGCCACCGGCTACCGACCGGACGCACCACCGGATCGGGCGGCCGCATGTTTCAGCCACCCTGAAACTAGCAGTCTGTGCGTCCCGCGGTCAGGGGGTGTCCTCGCCCAGCCGCCCCAGCATCCCCACGAGGGTGCGGGCCAGGAGGGCGCGCTCGGGCCGCGGGACCGAGGCGAGCATCACCCGCTCGACCTCGCCGACCGCCTTCTCCGCCCGGGTCAGCAGCCGCCGCCCCTCGGGTGTGACGTGCAGCTCGGCCACCCGCCCCCGCCCCGGCTCGGTCCGGCGCTCCACCGCACCGCGCTCCTCGAGCTGGCGCAGCGTCGCCTGCATGCTCTGGGCGGTCACCCCCGCGCGGCGACCGAGCTCGCTGTAGGAGAGCCCCGGTCGTCGGGCCAGGTGCCCGAGTGCCGACAGGTGCCTCATCGTCAGCTGCTCGGCCCGCAGCGCCGTGTCGATCTCCTCGCGTATGCGGCGGCCGAGGGTGGCGAGCAGCACCGCGACCGCACCCGGCCCGGCCGGCGGACCGGCTGGGGGCGGAGCGGGGCTCGTCACGGCCGTCATCATGCCTGCCGATCCCGGGCCGTCCGGTCGTGCCGTCACCGGAGCACGGACCGACGACGAGGAGCAGCCCGAGAACACCGCCGGCCCCCGCACCGCGGAACGGGTGCGGGGGCCGGTGGTCGCGGGGGTCACCTGCCGGGCCGGGGATCGGCCGGCCCGGCGGGGAGCCCCTGCGGTTCCCGGACGGCGCCGGGATGTGGGAGCGGATCAGGCGTTCTGGGGGAAGCCCAGGTTGATGCCGCCGTGCGACGGGTCGAGCCAGCGGGTGGTCACGACCTTGCCCCGGGTGAAGAAGTGGAAGCCCTCGACGCCGTGCGCGTGGGTGTCGCCGAACAGCGAGTTCTTCCAGCCCCCGAAGGAGTAGTAGGCCATCGGCACCGGCACCGGCACGTTGATGCCGATCATCCCGACCTCGACCTCGTTCTGGAACCGCCGCGCCGCCCCGCCGTCGTTGGTGAAGATCGCCGTCCCGTTCCCGTACGGGTTGGAGTTGATCAGCTCCACGGCGTCGGCGTAGGTGTCCACCCGCACCACCGACAGCACCGGGCCGAAGATCTCGTCGGTGTAGATCGACATGTCGGTCCGGACGTTGTCGAACAGCGTCGGGCCCACGAAGAACCCGGAACCGTCGGCGTCGAACTCCCCCTGCCGGCCGTCGACCACGAGCGTCGCGCCCGCGGCTTCCCCGGCGTCGATGTAGCCCGACACCCGCTCCTGCGCCGCCGAGGTCACCAGCGGACCCATGTCGCAGCCCCGCCGACCGTCCCCGGTCCTCAGCGCCTTCGCCCGATCGGCGATCTTCCCGACCAGGGTGTCGGCGATGTCGCCCACCGCGACCAGCGCCGAGATCGCCATGCACCGCTCGCCGGCCGAGCCGAACCCGGCGTTGATCGCCTGGTCCGCGGCCAGGTCCAGGTCGGCGTCGGGCAGCACGACCATGTGGTTCTTCGCCCCACCCAGGGCCTGCACCCGCTTGCCGTGCGCGGTGCCGGTCTCGTAGACGTAGCGGGCGATCGGGGTCGAGCCCACGAAGGAGATGGACTTGACGTCCGGGCTGGTCAGCAGGGCGTCGACCGCGGTCTTGTCGCCGTTGAGGACGTTGAACACGCCGTCGGGCAGCCCGGCCTCCTTCCACAGCTCCGCCATCCACAACGCCGCGGTCGGGACCTTCTCCGAGGGCTTGACCACCACGGTGTTGCCCGCGGCGATCGCGACCGGGAAGAACCACATCGGCACCATGGCCGGGAAGTTGAACGGGCTGATGATCCCGACAACACCGAGCGGCTGGCGGATCGAGGCCACGTCGACGTCCGTCGAGGCGTTCTCCGTCGCCGAGCCCTTCAACAAGTGCGGGGCGCCACAGGCGAACTCCACGACCTCCTGACCACGCGCCACCTCACCCGCGGCGTCCGACAACACCTTGCCGTGCTCGGAGGTGATGATCGCCGCCAGCTCCGACGCCCGCTCGTCGAGCAGCTCCCGGAACTTGAACAGGATCCGCGTCCGCTTGGCCAGCGAGGTGTCCCGCCAGGCCGGGAACGCCGCCTTCGCCGCCGCGATGACCTCCGCGGCCTCCTCCTCCGAGGCCAGCGGCAGGGACGCGGTCACCTCGCCGGTGGCGGGGTTCGTCACGTCCGAGAACCGGCCGGACTTGCCATCGACCTTCTGGCCGTTGGCCCAGTGGTACAGCGTGTTCGTCATCTCTCTCCTCAGGAACCGGGCCGCAGGAACGACTGCTGGGTCGCCTTGTGCTCGTCGTAGACCGTGCGCGCGGACCGGGTCGACTCGAGCTCCGACACCGCGCTGACCGGGACGTCCCACCAGGACTCCGAGTCCGGAGCGCCGATCAGCGGATCGGTCTCCACGTAGATCACCGTGCTGTCCGACGCGGCCTTGGCCTCGCCGATCGCCGCCGCGAAGTCCTCCGGGGTCTTCGTGCGGATGACGCGGATGCCGAAGCTCTCGGCGTTGGCGGCCAGGTCGAGCGGCAGGACGTCGCCGTCGAGCCGGCCGGTCTCCGCGGAGCGGTACCGGTACTTCGTGCCGAAGCGCTGGGAGCCGAGGGACTCCGAGAGCGACCCGATGGACGCGAAGCCGTGGTTCTGCACCAAGACGGTGATGATCTTGATGCCCTCCTGCACCGCCGTGGCGAGCTCCGTGGCCATCATCAGGTAGGACCCGTCGCCGACCATGACGAAGACGTCCCGGTCGGGGCAGGCCATCCGGACGCCGAGGCCGCCGGCGACCTCGTAGCCCATGCAGCTGTAGCCGTACTCGACGTGGTAGCCCTTGGCGTCCCGGGTCTGCCACAGCTTGTGCAGGTCACCGGGCATCGAGCCGGCGGCGCACACCACGACGTCCCGCGGGTCGGACAGCTCGTTGACCATCCCGATGACCTCGTTCTGGGTCAGCAGGCCGCCCGCGCCGTTCGCCGGGACCTCGGGCTCGTAGACCGCCTTCACGGTGGCGGTCCACTCGGCGTCGAGCGCGGTGTAGCGCTCCTTGTACCCGTCGGCGACCGAGTAGCCGTCGAGCAGCGGCAGCAGGGCCTCGAGGGTCTCCCGCGCGTCCGCGAGGACCGAGGCCCCGGAGTGCTTGACGGCGTCGATCGGGGCCACGTTGACGTTGACGAACCGCACGTCCGGGTTTTGGAACGCCGTGCGGCTGGCGGTGGTGAAGTCCGAGTACCGCGTGCCGATGCCGATGACGACGTCCGCGTCCCTCGCGATCGCGTTGGCCGCCGTCGTGCCCGTGGAGCCGATCGCGCCCAGGCACTGGGGGTGGTCGTACACGAGCGTGCCCTTGCCGGCCTGGCTCTGCCCGACGGGGATGCCGGTGGCCTCGGCGAACGCGGCGAGCGCCGCCGTCGCGCCGGAGTAGTGGACGCCGCCGCCGGCGACGACCAGGGGCCGCTCGGCCGAGCGGATGATCTCCACCGCCCGGGCCAGCGCCGCCTTCTCCGGCAGCGGCCGGGCCACGTGCCACACGCGCTTCGCGAACAGCTCGACCGGCCAGTCGTGGGCCTGGGCCTGGACGTCCTGCGGGAAGCAGACGGTCACCGCGCCGGTCTCGACCGGGTCGGTCAGCACCCGCATCGCGGACAGCAGGGCCGCCGGCAGCTGCTCGGGCCGCCAGACGCGGTCGAAGTACTTGGAGACCGGGCGGAAGGCGTCGTTGACCGTGACGTCGCCGGCGCTCGGCAGCTCGAGCTCCTGCAGCAGCGGCGACGCCGAACGGTCGGCGAAGGTGTCCGCGGGCAGCAGCAGCACCGGGATGCGGTTGATCGTGGCCAGCGCGGCGCCGGTGACCATGTTGGTGGCGCCCGGCCCGACGCTCGACGAGACCGCCCACGTCTGCAGCCGGTCCCTCATCCGCGCGTAGGCGACGGCGCTGTGCACCATGGCCTGCTCGTTGCGGCCGAGCACGTACGGCAGCGCGCCCGGGTCCAGCAGCTCGGCCTGCAGGAGTGCCTGGCCGAGGCCGGCGACGTTGCCGTGGCCGAAGATGCCGAAGCAGCCGGCGAAGAGCTTCTGCTCCTCCCCGTCGCGCTCGCTGTACTGCGCGGCGAGGAACCGGACGGTCGCCTGCGCGACGGTGAGCCGGATCGTCTCACCCATTTACTGACCTCCGAGGCGGGAGTCGATCGCCTGGTCGGCCCACGTGTCGCGGATCCAGGCCTGGTCGGGGTGGTCCGTGATGAGCCAGGCGCGCTCCTCGCCGGGGCCGGCCATCACGTTCAGGTAGTACATGTCGTGCCCGGGCGCCGCGGCGCACGGACCGTGCCAGCCCCACGGGATCAGCACCGTGTCGCGGTCGTGGACCTCGACCATGATGTCGATCTCGTGGCCCGGCGAGCTGCTGGTGCGGTGGAAGCCGAGGCCGGGCTGGCCGGCGGGGCCGGGCGCGATCTCGAAGTAGTAGATCTCCTCGAGCTGCGACTCGTGCGGGCCCGCCTCGTCGTGCTTGTGCGCGGGGTAGCTCGACCAGTTGCCGCCGGGGGTGATCACCTCGCAGGCGATGATCGAGCCTGCGTCGAAGGAACCGACGGTGCCGAAGTTGCGCACCTGGCGGCTGGCCTGGCCGGCGCCGCGCAGCTCCACCGGCACCTCGGCCTTCGGGCCGTACCGGAAGGGCAGCTCCTGCTCGCACTGCGCGCCGCACAGGGCGAACCGGCCGCCGGCCTCCGACGCGATCGTGACGGTCGAGCGGATCGGCAGGTAGGAGACGTCCGTGGGGCCCTCGAAGACGGTGGCCCGCCCCTCGAGGGTGTGCGTCTCGCCGCCGAGGCTGACGGTCGCGGAGCCGGACAGCGGCACCACGAACATCTCCTCGGTGCCGGTCTCGACCACGCGCTCGCCGCCCGCGGGCAGGTTCAGGATCCGCAGGCTGGAGTGCTCCCAGCCTGCCGACTTCGGGGTGACCTCGAGCTCGTAGCCGTCGGCGGCACCGGTGCCGGCGGGGATGTACAGCTCGCTCATGCTGCGACCACCTCCTGGGGCCGGACGAGGGAGACGGCGGTGTCGACGGCGGCGGCCACGTCGTCGTCGGCGGGGTAGAGCAGCGCGCGGCCGACGATGAGGCCCCGCACCGAGGGCAGCTCCAGCGCGGCCTTCCAGGAGGCGTAGGTCTCCTCGGGCGCGCCGGTCGGGTCGCCGCCCAGCAACAGCGTCGGCAGGGTCGTGGCCTCCATGACCCGCTCCATGCCGTCGACCACGGGCAGCTTCATCCAGGTGTAGGCGCTGGAGGCACCCAGGCCCTGGGCGATGTGCACCGACTTCACGACGGCCTCGGTGGACAGGTCGTTGACCACCCGCCCGTCGACCCGCCGGGACAGGAAGGGCTCGACCATCGCGACGATCCCGGCCCGGTTGGCGTCGGTGACGACCTGCGCGCAGGTCTCGAGGGTGTTCACCGTGGCCGGGTCGTCGAGGTCGATCCGGGTCAGCATCTTGATCGCCTCGAAGCCCGCCTCGGCGGTACCGGCGACGTCGTAGCCGGTCATCCGGTCGTCCATCTCGAAGACCGAGCCGGCCAGCCCGCCGCGGTTCATCGAGGACACGACGACCTTGCCCTCGAGGGCGCCCAGCAGCAGCAGGTCCTCGAGGATGTCGGCGGTGGCGAGCACGCCGTCGACGCCGGGCCGGCCGAGCGCGGTGACCAGGCGGTCGAGCAGCTCGGGGCGGCTGGCCATGGCGTCGGACCGGCCGCGGGCGGCGAGCGCGCCGCGGGCCGGGTGGTCGGCGGCGACGATCATGAGCCGGCCGTCGACGGGCACGAACGGGCGGCGCCGGCGGTTCTTCAGCAGCGTCGTGATGCGCTGCGGCTCGAAGGTCCGGATCTCCCGGATCTCGTCGTGGTTCCGGGCGAAGCTCACGCGGTCACCTTTTCGTTGCGGGCCTCGTTGGGGTCACCGCCGGCGAGGAGCACGTCGATCTCCTCGGCGGTCGGCATGGCGGTGGAGCACTCCAGGCGGGAGGCGACGATCGCGCCCGCGGCGTTGGCCCGGCTGAGCACCGTCTCCAGCGGCCAGCCGGCGAGCAGGCCGTGGGCCAGCGAACCGCCGAAGCTGTCGCCGGCGCCCAGGCCGTTGTAGGGCGTGATCGTGATCGGCGGGGAGACGACGCGCTCGGTGCGGCTCTTCGCCAGCACGCCCTTCGGGCCCTGCTTGACGATGGCGAGCTCCACACCCGCGTCGAGCAGCGCGTCGGCGGCCCGCTCGGGGTCGGTCTCGCCGATCGCGACCTCGCACTCCTCGCGGTTGCCGACGGCCACGGTGACCTGGCCGAGGATCTTCTGGATCTGCTCGGTGGCCGCGGCGGGGGTCTCCCAGAACATCGGCCGGTAGTCCAGGTCGAGCACCGTCGGACGGCCGTCGCGCGCGGCGAGCACGTCGTGGTGCGTGGTCCGGCTCGGCTCCTCGGAGAGTCCGGTGACGGAGAGCCAGAGCAGCTGGGTGCCCCGGACGGCGTCGAGGTCGACGTCCGCCGTCCTGACCTGCAGGTCCGGGGCCTTCGGCTTGCGGTAGAAGTACAGCGGAAAGTCGTCCGGCGGGAAGATCTCGCAGAACGTGACCGGCGTCGGGTACTCCTGGTTCGTGACGACGTGCTCGTCGCTCACCCCGAGCCGCCGCAGCTCCTGCCGGACGTAGCGGCCGAACGGGTCGTCGCCGACGCCGGTGATGATGGCGGCCCGCCGGCCGAGCCGCGCGGCGGCGACGGCGACGTTGGCGGTGGTGCCGCCCAGGAACTTGCCGAAGGACTCGACGTCCTCCAGGCCCACCCCGACCTGCAGGGGATAGATGTCCACCCCGGCGCGCCCGAAGGTCAACACCTCTGCTGGTTCGCTCATCGAGTCCTCTTCGACGTCTGGTCCCGCGCTGCTGCCGTGCTCGAAACTACGAGCGCGGCGCCGTCGCAGTCAATACTTTGTCTATACATAGTTACGTACACACTTGTAGCCTCCCCCGCATGGAGGACACCCCCGTCGCGTTCGACGTCGCGCTGGACCGGACGAGCCCGGTCCCGCTCTACCACCAGCTCGCGCTGGCCATCGAGCACGCGATCGAGACCGGCGTCCTCAAGCCCGGCGACCGGCTGGAGAACGAGGTGGCGCTGACGGCGCGACTCGGCCTCGCCCGGCCGACCGCGCGGCAGGCGATCCAGGAGCTGGTCAACCGCGGGATGCTGGTGCGCAAACGGGGCGTCGGCACGCAGGTCGTGCAGCCGCACGTGCGCCGCGAGGCCCGGCTGACCAGCCTGTTCGACGACCTCGCCGCGGAGGGGCGGGTGCCCGGGACCGAGCTGCTCTCGCTCGACGGGTGCAGCGCCGACGAGGTGCCCGAACCGCCCGGCCTGCCGCCGCGGCTGACCCGCATCCGGCGGCTGCGCAGCGCGGACGGGGTGCGGCTGGCGATCCTGACGAACTACCTGCCGGAGCACTACACCGTCGACGGCGCGGCCCTGGAACGAACGGGCCTCTACTCGCTGCTGCGCGCGCAGGGCGCGAGCTTCCGGATCGCGCACCAGAGCATCGGGGCGCGGCTGATGACCGCCGAGGAGGCGACGCTGCTCGGCGAGGAGCATCCCGCGGCGTGCGTGACGGTGCGCCGCTCGGTCTACGACGACACGGGCGCCTTCGTGGAGACGGGCACGCACGTGTACCGGGCCTCGCAGTACACGGTGCGGACGTCACTGGTGGTGTGAGGGCTGGTCTCGGCCGCCCTGGCAATGCCCGCGGATGCGCGTGCGCGGGCCAGTGGGCGCGGATGCGCGTGCGCAATGCCCGGGGATGCGCGTGCGCGGGCAAGTGGGACGTGAGGGCTGTCGGCGGGCTCTCGAACAGCTCTCGTGTCCCACTTCGTGCCGGACCCCACCGCACCTGCACGCGGATCGGCGGGCATTGCGGCGACGGGATGAGCACCAGCGCTGTCTGCCGGCCGCGGAACAGCACGGATGCTCATCTCACGGCATGCGGCCCCGGCGAGAGCGCCCGCGGATCCGCGAACGTTGCCGGGTCGAGACGAGCCTCAGGGTCGTCGGAGCGGCGCGAACCAGCCCTGACGTTCATCGCGACTGCCCGGGGCACGGTCCCCCGGCTCAAGCTCCCTGGGCCAGGGCGGTGGAGAGCTGCGGGACGAGGTGGTCGAGGGCGTAGGGCACCGAGAGGACGCTGTTGTAGGTCATCGCCCCGCGGGTGTCGGTGTCCGGGACGATCATCCGGCCGGAGGCGACGACCGGGACCTGCTGGAGCACGGCGTCGGCGTCGACCGCGGCGCGGGCGGCGGGCTGGTCGGCGAGCATCACGAGGACGTCGCCGTCGAGGATCCCGGCCTGCTCCGGCGCCACCTCCACGAAGAACCGCTCCCCCGTGTCGAGCGCGGCGACGCCCTGCGGGAGCGTGAAGCCGAGGCCGGCCATGACCTGGCCGCGGGCGTCGCCGGGGGTGTAGGCGCCGTACTTGCCGTCGTAGGGCAGCACGACGGTGCCGACCTTGCCGCGGAAGCCGGGGTTGGCGGCGACGGCCGCGGCATAGGCGTCGTCCGCCTTGCGGATCAGCGCCTCGCCCTCGGCGGGCTTCCCGAGCGCCTGCGCGATCGTGCGGGTCGCGTCGCTGCGCGGGACGGCGTAGGCCGCGGTGCCCTCCGGGCGGGCGATGGTGGGTGCGATGGCGGAGAGCTTCTCGTAGACGGACCGGTCGAAGCCCGCGTTGATCCCGATGATCAGGTCGGGCCGCAGCCCCGCGATCTGCTCGAGGTTCGGCTGGGAGTCGCTCTCGAGGAGCACCGGCTGCTCACCGCGCACCAGCGGTCGCGCCCAGGGACCGAGCCCGCCGGTCGACTTGTAGAACCCGTACCCGGTCAGCGCGACGGGCGTGGTACCGAGGGCGAGCACCGCGTCGGCGTCCGTCACCCCCAGCATGACGATGCGGGTCGGCGGGGCCGGGATCGTCGTCGTCCCGAAGAGGTGGGTCACCGTGACCGGCTCGGCGGACCGGGCGGGTGCCGCCGGTTCGGCCGAGGAGCAGGCTGTGAGCAGTAGCCCGACGAGCAGGACGAACGGGACGATCAGGCGGCGAGACGGCACGCGAGGACATTAGGCCAGCCTCACCTTCGGAGGGAAGCCTCAGCGCGCGGCGCACTCGGCGCAGCGGCCCCAGAACACGAGCTCGGCCTCGTCGATCTCGAAGCCCTCCTGGTGCGCCGGCGCGAGACACGGCGCCGCCCCGACGGCGCAGGGCACGTCCCTCACCCGGCCGCAGACGCGGCAGACCAGGTGGTGGTGGTTGTCGCCGTGCTGCAGTTCGAAGCGCGTGGCCGAGCCGGCCGGCTCGATGCTGCGCACCAACCCCACCCGGCGCAGGTCCTCGAGCACGTTGTAGAGGCCCTGCCGGGACAGCTCGGACACGGCAGACGGCCCCGCGGCCGCCCCCGCCTGCGCCACGACCTCCGCCACCTCGACGGCGGTGGAGTGCGGCCGGTCGGCCAGGGCGTGCAGCACCGCACGCCGGTGCGGCGTGCTGCGCAGCCCCTTCTCCCGGAGCAGGGCGGTGAGGTCGTCCATGCAGGTGAGGCTACCCCAACACATTGGATGCGGTCACTAACTTGACGAGCATCACAAGTTGACTCGGTCAAAAGTAGGGTACAACTGAATCATGACCGCCACGAACACGACCACCAGCGCCCCCACCGGCCTCCGTCCGTTCACCGCCTCGCCGGAGCTCGAGGCGAACCTGCAGAAGGTGCTCGTCGACCTCGTCGCCCTGCACCTCGAGGGCAAGCAGTTCCACTGGAACGTCGTCGGCGCCAACTTCCGCGACCTGCACCTGCAACTCGACGAGATCGTCGAGGTCGCCCGCGAGCACAGCGACACCGTCGCCGAGCGCATGCGCGCCCTGTACGCGGTGCCGGACGGCAGCCCGCGGACCGTCGCCGAGACGACCTCGCTGCCGCGCCAGCTGACCGGCGAGCAGGGCACCACCGCGGTCGTCAACGCGATGACCGAGCTGCTGTACCGCACCGCCGCCACCGCCCGTGAGGTGCACGACGCGGTCGACGCCGAGGACCCTTCGACCGCCGACCTGCTCCACGCGGTGATCGTCGACCTCGAGAAGCAGGCCTGGATGCTGAGCTCGGAGAACCGGCGCGCCTGAGCGACCCGGGCGCGACGGGCGGCTGCGGCCGGATCCCCTTCGGGGGTCCGGCCGCCTCCCGTTCTCGGGCCCGCCCGTAACGTCCGGAACGCCCGGAGCGTGAGATCTTCCGAGAGATCGGCGCGGGGGTGGTTCACGTTGTTCGGACGGCGCAGGCGTGCGGCCGCGGTGGAGATCCGCACGGACCGGGAGGTCTACCGGCCCGGCGACACGGTCCGGGCGCGGGTGCGCCTGACCCCGGGCACGGACCTGCCCGATCCCGAGATCGTCGTGGCGCTCCTGCACGCCGACAGCATCAGCGAGAGCGGCAGCAGCTGGACGGACTCATGGGCGGTGGACGGCCGGTACGTGTTCCAGGGCCGGTCGCTGCGGGCCGGCGAGGCCGTCGAGGTCGAGGTGGACCTGCGGGTGCCCGACCGCAGCCTGCCCTTCCCCGACGTCGACGACGACCCGCTCGTCGACGACCCCGAGGACTACCGCTACGAGATCCTCCGCTCCGAGGTGTGGGGCGCGCCGACGAGCATCGGCAAGGCGCTCCGTTCGGAGTGGTTCGTGCAGGTGATCGCGCCCGGCACGGACGAGCGCGCCGCGATCACCGTGCTCGCGGTGGGCGGCCCGGCGGAGGCGGCGACCGAGCCCCGGGGCGACTCGGACCGGCTCGCCCGGATCACGCTCGACGGGCTGCCGCAGCGGTCGGTCCCCGCCGGCGCGACGGTGACCGGCCGGCTGCGCGTCGACGCCCGGACGGAGCTCGACGCCCGCGCCCTGCGAGTGGACCTCGTGCTCGTCGAGACGCAGGGGGACCGGGTGCTGACCGCGGAGCGCAAGGCCTCCACGACGGTGTCCGGGCCGGCCCGGCTCACCCCGGGCGCGCCCCGCGACCTGGCCTTCTCGCTGACGCTGCCGCCCGACCTCACGCCGTCCATCACCACCGAGTCGTGGGCGATCAGCTGGGTCCTGTTCGGCGTCGTCGACCTGCCCCGGCGCGAGGACGCGGTGGGCAAGCGGATGCTGCCGGTGCACGACCCCCGCGCCTGACCCACTCGATCGGCCACGGCGACCGCTCCGATCTCCCCCACCTGAGCGGTCTCGAGGGGACCTCGTACCGGCTGCCCTAACCGAGGAGCGCCGCGACCTGTCCGGCGACGGGCGGCGCGCCGCGCCGGTTGTCGATCTCGTGGTGCGGGACGGGCGGCGGCTCGTCCGGGCGCATCCGGGCCAGGAAGGCGTCGAAGTCCGCGAGCTTGCCCGTGTCCCGCGACGAACCGCGCTGCTCCAACCGGTGCCGCAGGGTGGCGCGGTCCGAGCGCACCCAGACCAGCCGGACCTCGTCGCCGCCGAGCTCGGCCACCCAGCGGCACCACCGGTCCGGGTCGCGGATCTGCCCCGTGAACGGGCCGGAGAGCAGCACCGGGCAGCCCTGCGCGCGGATCTCCCGCGCGGTCGCGGTGAGCCCCGCGTACTCGTGGACCTTGACGTGGGCGTCGTACCAGGGGCCCTCGCGCTCGCCGGGCGGGCGGCCCGCGGCGGCCAGGGTCGCGGCCACGAAGTCCCCGTAGAGCGTGTCCTTGTCCAGCAGCGCGGGGACGGGGTCGAGGGCGGCGAGCAGCGCGGCCGCGACCGTCGTCTTGCCCGCGCCGGGTGCCCCGGCGACCACCCAGACCGTCGCGGCCCGCCCGTCCACGGGTCCACCCTGCACGATCGACGCCGGGCGGGCCAGGATCACCCCGTGTCCCGCGACCCGATCGGCCCGGCCACCGTGCCCGGCGCCTTCGACGACCACGCCGCCTCGTACGACCGGCTCGTCGGTCGCAACCCCGGCTACCACGAGCACCTGCGGCTGTCGGCCCGCCGGCTCACGCGATGGTCGGCTCCGCAAGCTCCGCCGCGGTGCGGCACCGGGCCGCGGCTGCTCGACCTGGGCTGCGGCACGGGGGCCTCGACGGCCGCGCTGCTGGCCGCCGCCCCGGACGCAGAGATCGTCGCGGTGGACGGCTCGGCGGAGATGATCGCCGAGGCACGGCGCAAGGCGTGGCCGGACCGGGTGACCTTCGTGCACTCCCGGCTGGAGGACCTGCCCGCGACCGGGATCACCGGCCCGTTCGACGGGATCCTCGCCGCCTACCTCGTGCGCAACCTGCCCGACCGCGACGCCGGCCTGCGGACGATGCACGACCTGCTCGCCCCCGGCGCCCCGCTCGCGGTGCACGAGTACTCGGTGCGGGACAGCCTGCGCGCGCGGGCGATCTGGACGGCGGTCTCCTGGGGGATCATCATCCCTCTGGGCCGCCGGGTCACCGGCTCGGCCGGCCTCTACCGCTATCTGTGGCGCAGCGTCCTCGACTTCGACGGCGCCGGGCGCCTCGCCGCGCGGATGCGCGCGGCCGGGTTCGCCGACGTCGGCGTCGAGCCGGTGACGGGCTGGCAGCGGGACATCGTCCACACCTTCCTCGGCCGGCGCCCGGCCTGACGCTCATGCCCGGTCGGCGATCGCCTCCCCGCCCTCGGCGTGCGAGGCGCAGTGGGCGCAACAGAAGAACTTGCCCGCCGCCTGCACACCGTGTCCGACGATCTTGCAGCCGCAGTGCTCGCACACCGGCGCCATCCGGTGGATCGCGCACTCGAAGCTGTCGAACACGTGCACCGCGCCCCGGGCGTGCACCTCGAACGCCATGTCGTAGTCGTTGCCGCAGACCTCGCACTCGGCCACCGCACGCTCCTCTCCTCGACGCAGGGCCCCGGCGTACCCGCTCACACGGGGCCGAAGCGCGCCGCATGCCCGCGGCCGTGCCGGGTAGGCGGGCCCCACCACGACCACGGCCGCCACCCCGACCGAGGAGGAGCCATGCCGGACCCCGGCAGCCACGCCTTCGACGTGCCGCGCACCCGCAGGCGCGCGGAGCACGACGACACGGGCACCCCCGACCGGCACGCCGACCGGGCCGCGCGGGAGGAGCTCGAGCGCGAGCACCCGCCGGCGCCGAAGGGCGATCCGGAACGGGCGGCCGGCCCGCGCGGGGACGGGCAGGGCGGCCAGGCCGTCGAGAAAGCGCCGGCCACCGGTCCGGAGCTGCGCAGCCCGGCGTTCACCGACCACACCCCGATCCCGGACCGCCACCACGGTGAGGACGCGGTCCCGCCGCCGCTCGAGTGGGGCGAGGTCCCCGAGGGCGCGGCCGAGCTCGCGCTGGTGGTCGAGGACCTCGACGCGGACGGCCGGGTGCACCGGCTGGTCGCGGGGATCCCTGCCTCGGCGACCGGGATCGGCGAGGAGGGGCTTCCGGAGGGCGCCGTCGAGGGCCGCACGAGCGGGGGCGGCACCGGCTGGGAGCCGCCCCGGACGCCCGTCGGCGAGGATCACCGGCTCGCCTTCCGGCTGCTGGTGCTCGACGAACCGCTCGGGCTGTCCGAGGGCGCCGGCCCGGACGAGCTGCACACCGCCGCCGAGGGTCACGTGCTGTGCCGCGGCACTCTCGTCGGGCTCGTCGCCCGCTGATCCACGGCCTTCGGGGCGGTCGTGGCCGCCGCCGCCCGGGGTCGTGTCGTCCATGGGCAATCCGGCAGGTCCGGTGCGGTGTCCCGTGTGGTTAGGTGCTGCGGGACACGGTCACGGGAGGTGGCGATGGCGCAGGCGGACGGCGGGCGTTTGCAGATCCTGCTGCGCAGCGAGGACAAGGTGCTGCGGCGGTGGGTCGAGGCGGCGGAGGTGCCGCTGCGCGGCCGGGTGACGATCGGCGAGCTCGAGCGGACCTGCTCGGACCTGCTCGCCGTGCTGGTCGAGGCGGCGGGCAGCGGGCTCGACGTCCGGTCCGACGCCTACGCCGGCGCCCGCGGCTTCCTGGCCGAGCTCTCCCGCGAGTGGGCGCGCCGCGGTTTCAGCCCGAGCGAGACGGCGTCCGCGGTCTTCGCGCTCAAGGAGGCCCTGTTCGCCGCGGCCGACGAGGACGGCGGTGCGGCCGCCGGCGGCGGCGACCTCGCCACGGTGATCGAGTCCTCGCGCTGGGTCGACGCGCTGGGTCTGGTCACCTTCGAGAGCTTCGCCCGCGCCCGCGAGCAGGTGATCAGCGAGCAGGCCGAGCAGCTGCTGGAGCTGACCACGCCGGTGGTGAAGCTGTGGGAGGGCGTGGTCGCCGTCCCGCTGATCGGCACGCTCGACTCCGCGCGCACCCAGATCGTGATGGAGAAGCTGCTGCAGACGCTGGTCGACACCGGCTCCGAGCACGCCATCATCGACATCACCGGCGTGCCCGCCGTGGACACCGAGGTCGCGCAGCACCTACTCAAGACGGTCGTGGCGGCCCGGCTGATGGGCGCGGAGTGCACGATCTCGGGCATCCGGCCGCAGATCGCGCAGACGATCGTGACCCTCGGCATCGAGTTCGGCGACATCACCACCAAGTCGAGCCTGGCCGACGCGCTGCTGCACGCGATGCGCGGCACCGGCGTCGAGGTCGTGCGCCGGGCCGGGGGCCGCTGACCGTGGAACGGGTGCCGGTCCTGTCCCTGGGCGACGCGCTGCTCGTCTCGATCCAGATCGACCTCCAGGACAACACCGTCCTCGCGCTGCAGGAGGACCTGGCCGAGCGGATCGTGGCCACGGGCGCGCGGGGCGTGCTCATCGACATCTCCGCGGTCGACATCGTCGACTCCTTCATCGGGCGGATGTTCGCCTCGATCGCCGCGCTGTCCCGGCTGCTCGACGCCGAGACCGTCGTCGTCGGGATGCGGCCGGCCGTGGCGATCACGCTCGTCGAGCTGGGGCTCTCGCTCGAGGGCGTGCGTACGGCGCTCGACGTCGAGCGCGGGATGAAGATCCTGCGCGCGCTGTCCGACCACCGCGACCTGCCGGTGACCGACGTGGCGGAGGACCTCGTCCCCGTCGCGGAGGGCGGCGGCCCGGCCGCCGGGACGTGACCATCTCCACCGGCGTCGACGAGCTGCCGATCCGCAGCGGCGACGACGTCGTACGCGTCCGGCAGCTCGTCCGGGCGCGCGCCCAGGAGGTGCGGCTGTCGCTGGTGGACCAGACGAAGCTCGTGACGGCGGCCAGCGAGCTGGCCCGCAACACCCTCGTGCACGGCGGTTCCGGCACGGCCACGGTGGAGACCGTGCACCGCGAGGGCCGGGCCGGGATCCGGGCCGTGTTCGCCGACCAGGGCCCGGGGATCCCGGACGTCGACCAGGCCCTGACCCCGGGCTGGACCAGCGGGTCCGGGCTCGGTCTGGGGCTCTCCGGTGCGCGCAAGCTCGTCGACGAGTTCGCGATCGACACCGCGGTCGGCCGCGGCACGACGGTGACCGTGGTCAAGTGGACGCGGTGATCCCACCTCGGGTCGAGGACGTCGCCTGGATCCCGCTCGACGACCCCAGCGCCGCCGGCGGGTCCCGGAGGGCTGCCGAGAAGCTGGCCGAGCAGCTCGGCTTCCCCGAGTCCCGCGTCGCCGAGGTCGGTCTGGCCGTCACCGAGATCGCCACGAACGTGGTCCGGCACGGGGGCGGCGGCGCGCTGCTGCTGCGCGCGGTGCACCTGGACAGGACCGGCGGCATCGAGGTCGTCGCGGTCGACGCGGGGCCGGGGATGACCGACGTGCCGGCCTCGAGCCGCGACGGGCACTCGACCAGGGGCTCCCTCGGCGTCGGCCTCGGGACGATCGGCCGGCTCGCGGACGATCTCGACATCGGCTCGCGCCCCGGGCGGGGCACGGTCCTGGTCGCCCGCTTCCGACCGCTGCGCGACGACCTGCCGCCCGTGCCCGACGCCGCGGGCATCACCCGGGCCCTCTCCGGCGAACAGCTCTGCGGGGACGCCTACGCGCTGCGGGAGGAGGGCTCCCGGCTCTGGCTGATGCTCTGCGACGGCGCGGGGCACGGCCCGCTCGCGGCGGCCGCGGCGCGTGAGGCGGTGCGCGCGTTCGCCGAGCCGGAGCGACCGCCGGCGGGGCCGGTCGACGCGCTCAGGGCGATCCACGGGGCGATGTCCGGGACCCGCGGGGGCGCGGTGGCGGTCGCCGAGCTGGACCCGGACGCAGGGCTCGTGCGTTTCGCGGGGGTCGGCAACGTGGCCGGCGCGGTCGTGAGCGGCACGACGAAGCGCAGCATGATCTCCGTCGGGGGGATCGCCGGCTACCGGGTGCCCACGCTGCGCGCCTACGACTACCCCCTGCCGCCCGGCGCCGTCGTCGTCCTGCACTCGGACGGGGTCCGGCCCCGCTGGCGCGCGGAGGACCTGGGCCCGCTGCCGCGCCGGTCCCCCGTGATCGTCGCCGCCGCCCTGCTGCGCGACGAGGGCGTTCGCCAGGACGACGCCTCGGTCGTGGTGGGCCGCGCCCCCGGGGCCGACCGGTGACCGCCGGGCGGGGCGAGGTCTTCCGGCTGCGGGTACGCGGCGAACAGGACGTGTTCGTCGCCCGGCAGCGGGGCCGGGAGGTCGCGGCGCTGGCCGGGCTGGAGCACCAGGACCAGATCCGGGTCGCGACCGCGCTCAGCGAGCTGAGCCGCGAGCTCGCCACGCTGCCCGGCGAGGTCCTGATCACCATGGCGCTCGGGGCCGAGCCCACCCCCGCGCTGGTGCTCACCGCGGAGTGGTCCGGCGGGGCCGGGCACCCCGAGGACCTGGAGGGCGTCCGGGCCGCGGCGCGGCTGACGGACGGCTGCGAGGTCAGCCACGAGGGCACGGGCGGGTCGGTGCGGCTCACCAAGCGGCTGCCGCCGGGCAGCGCGGTCGACACCGACCAGGCCGAGCGCATCCGCACCGCGGTCCGCGAGTCGCGCCCGGCCGACCCGCTCGCCACGCTGCGCAGCCAGAACCAGGACCTGCTCGAGGCGCTGGAGAGCCTGCAGGCGCGGCAGGAGGACCTGCTCCGGGTCAACGCCGAGCTCGAGGAGACCAACCGCGGGGTGATGGCCCTGCATGCGGAGCTGTCCGAGGAGCTGGAGGAGACCAACCGCGGCGTCGTCGCCCTCTACGCCGAGCTCGACGACGCCTCCACCCGGCTGCGCGAGGCGAGCGAGGCGAAGACCCGCTTCTGGGCGAACGTGAGCCACGAGCTGCGCACCCCGCTCAACTCGGTGCTCGGCATCTCCCGGCTGCTGCTCGACCCCGGGGGCGGCGGCTCGCTGGACCCCGAGCAGCGCCACCAGGTCGAGCTCATCCGGGACGCGGGCGCCATGCTGTTGTCGTTGGTCAACGAGCTGCTCGACGTGGCGAAGGCCGAGTCGGGGCAGCTCACCGCCACGATCGTGCCGACGGACCTTGGAGCGGTGTTCGACGCGCTGCGCGCCACCCTGCGCCCGGTCGCCGGGGCCGAGGTCGAGCTCGTCGTGGAGCGGCCGGCGATCGACGTCGTGTGGACCGATCCGGAGCTGCTCGGCAGGATCCTGCGCAACCTGGTGAGCAACGGCCTGAAGTTCACCGAGCAGGGCGAGGTGCGGGTCCGGGCGGGTCTGGCCGCGGACGGCGGGGAGGTGGAGATCCGGGTGAGCGACACCGGGATCGGCATCCCGGCCGAGCACCAGCAGCGGGTGTTCGAGGAGTTCTACCAGGTCCGCGGGCACCTGCAGGCCACCAGCGGCGGCACCGGCCTGGGCCTGCCGTACTCGCGGCGGCTGGCCGCGATCCTCGGCGGGTCGCTGGAGCTGGACAGCGAGCCGGGCCGGGGCACCACGATGACGCTGCGCCTGCCGGCACGGCCCGCCGCGGGGACCGCCGAGGGCGTCGTCCCGCTCGGCCGGGTGCTGGTCGTCGACGACGACCCGGGGGTGCGGGCGCTGCTGCGGCGGATCGCGGAGGGGCTCGACGGCGTGGTCACCGAGGCCGACTCGGGCCCGGCGGCGCAGCGGGAGCTGGGGGCGGCGGTGCCGGACCTCGTCCTGCTGGACCTGGACATCCCCGCACCCACCGGCAGCGAGGTCCTCGCCGGGATGCGCGCGGACCCCGCGCTCGCCGCCGTGCCGGTCGTGGTGATCACCGCCGCCCAGCTCACCGAGCCCCGGCGGCGGGACCTGGGCCGCACCGCAGCCGTCGTCGACAAGGCGCAGCTGTCCGGACCGGTGCTGGTCGCCGCCGTCGGGGCCGCCCGGGACCTGGTCGGACGAGCCCCGTGACCAGCCCGGACACCGCCATCGACCTGACCGCGGAGCCGGACGGTGACACCACCGTTCTGGTCGTCGACGACAACGCGGGCAATCGGTACGTCGCCGCCAGCTGGCTGCGGCGCGCGGGGTACCGAGTGCTGGAGGCCGCGACCGGTACGGAGGCGCTGGACCGGGTGGCGCGGGACCCGATCGACGTGGTGCTGCTCGACGTCGGGCTGCCGGACATGAGCGGGTTCGAGGTCTGCGAGCGGATCAAGTCCGATCCGGCGCTGTCCCGGCCGGTGATCCACCTGTCCGCCACGGCGATCCGGGGCCAGGACCGGGCCCAGGGCCTGACCCGCGGCGCCGACGCCTACCTCGTCGAGCCGGTGGAGCCGGACGAGCTGCGCGCCACCGTCTGGTCCGTGCTGCGGTACCACCGCGCGCGGGCGGCGGCGGAGCGGCTCGCCGCGCGGCTGGCCGGGCTCAGCCGCGCGACCATGGCCATGAACGCCGCGGTCGACTTCGACGAGCTGGCGAGCACCATCGCGTCGGGTGCGGCGGCGCTGGCCGAGGCGCCCGCCGCCGCACTGGTCGCGGCGTCGGACCGGACGGTGCGCCGGGCCGTCGTCGACCCCACCGACCCGGCGGACGACACCCCGCGCTGCGACTCGGTCCCGCCACCGCTGCTCGAGCGGCTCGCCGGCCCCCTCCCCGACGGACCGGTGGCCGTGTCCTGGGCCGCGGCGGCGGACGGGCCGGACGAGCCGGCGTCGGCCCTGCGGTTCGGGTTCCGCTCCGGCCGGGTCGCGATCGTGCTGCGGGTACCCGAGCTCTCGACCGAGCTGCGCGACCTGCTCGCCCAGCTCGGCAATGCGGCGGCCCTCGCCGTCGACTCGCTGCAGCTCTACGTCGAGGAGCACACCCTCGCCCTGACCCTGCAGCGCGCCTTCCTGCCCAGCGGCCCGATCGCGCCCGCCGGGCTGGAGGTCGCGGTGCGGTACGTGCCCGCCGCGCAGAACACCGAGATCGGCGGGGACTTCTACGAGGTCGTGGAGCTGGGCGAGGGGCGGCTGCTGCTCGCGATCGGCGACGTCTCCGGGCACTCCATCCACGCGGCGACGGTGATGGTCGAGCTGCGGCACGCGCTGCGCGCCTACGCCGTCGAGGGGCACGGGCCGTCGGCGATCCTGACCCGGCTCGAGGACATGCTGCGCCAGTACCACCCGCGGGAGTTCGCGACGGTCTGCGTGATGGTGCTCGACACCGCGCAGAACGTCGTGACCGTCGCCAACGCCGGGCACCTCGCCCCGCTGCTCGCCTCGCCCGAGGGCACCGTGCCGCTCGCCGTGCGCGGCCCGATGCTGGGCCTGCGCCGGGCCCACGAGGCCGACTCGGTGCTCGCCCTGCCGCCGCGCTGGACGTTGGTGCTCTACACCGACGGGCTGGTGGAGAAGCGCGGCGTCGACCTCGACGAGGCCCTGGAGGAGCTGCGCGCCGCCGTCTCGGTGGACCCGGCCCCCGAGGAGCTGGGCGACCGACTGCTCGGGCGGTTCGCCGGCGTCCGCGAGGACGACATCGCGCTGCTGATCCTGCGCGGCGGCGCGGTCACCTGAGCAGGCGCCACCACAGGAGGACCGTGGTGCCCCCGGACCCGCGGTGGATCTCCGCGTGGTCGCTGAGGTTCGTGATCATCGCCAGGCCCCGGCCGCGGTGCCCGGGGTCCTCCGGGATCGGCCGCCACCGGCCCTCGTCCCGCACCGTGACCAGGACGCAGCCGTCCGCGGTGCACACCGCGCTGAGGTCGACGGGCCGCTCGCCGTCGGTGTAGGCGTGTTCCGCGGCGTTGACCATGGCCTCGTAGGTGGCGAGGAGCAGGTCCTCGACCGTCTCCTCGTCCAGCCCGGTCGCCGCGGCCCACGCCCCCAGCTCGCGGCGCACCGCGGCCAGCCGGGCGGCCTCGCCGGGGAACCGGTGCTCGAGGAGCGGGCCGTCCGCGGCGGGCTCCCGGCTCCAGGCCTCCGCGTCCGGCGGATCGCCGACGGGCTGCCGATCGGGCCGGAGGGGGACGGTCACCATCAGGCGTCCCCGAGCGCGGCGGTCCGGGAGGGGTAGAGCGCCAGGGTCCGGTCCATGCCGGTGATCTGCAGCGGGCGCAGCACCCGCCGCGAGTCCGCGACCACCCGCAGCGCGACGCCGCGCTCGTCGGCCCCGCGCTGGGCGAGCGCGACCGTGGTCAACCCGACGGAGGTGAAGAAGTCGACGGCGGTCAGGTCCAGGACAAGGACGGCCGGCTTCGCCTCGAGCTCGGCCTGCAGGGTCTCGTCCAGCCCGGCGGCGGTGACGAGGTCGATCTCGCCGGCGATGGCGACGACGGTGGTGCGGTCGAGGTGCTCGACGCGGACCGTCAGCGCCTGGTCGCCGTCCGGCCCCGCGCCCAGGAGGGGGTTGATCTCGGCCGTCCCCGGCGTGCGCCGTACCTGCATGGTCCGCCCTTCACCCGCTCCGCCGCCGCGGAGCGATCCGTCCGGCGGGCCCGGCGCCACCCGCGGCGCCGGTGGGCGCGCGGGAGGTGAACCCGGTCCCCTTCTCCGGAGGAGGAGGCTACGCGGCCGTCCGGTCCGTCACCAGCGGGAGCGCGGTCGGCGCACGCTCGTCGCGCCGTTCGGTGCAGCGGGGCCCGGGGACGGGGCCGGTGGCGCACCGTACCCCTCGAACGGCGGCCGACCGGCCCGGCGCCGCTTCTTGAACGGGGTTCAGTAGGGGCGCGCCGACCAACCTAGTAGCGTGCGCGGGGTCATGGCGCAGAGGGTGCGGCTGGACGTCGGGACGCGGCGTGAGCAGCTGCTGGCGGCCGGGGTCGCCCTGTTCGGCGCGCGCCCCTACGCCGAGGTCGAGATCGCCGACATCGCCCGCGCCGCCGGTGTCTCCCGCGGCCTGCTCTACCACTACTTCCCGGACAAGCGGAGCTTCTTCGCCGCCGTCGTCGCCCGGCAGGTCGAGGAGCTCGCCCGCGCCACCCGCACCGACCCCGCCGACCCGCCCCGCGCCCGCCTGCGCGCTGGCGTCGACGCCTACTTCGACTTCATCGAGGCCCACCCGCAGTGGTACCGCTCGCTGTACCGCAGCACCGCCAACGCCGACGACGTCGTCCGCAGCCTCCTCGACCAGGCCCACTCGAACCAGGCGCGATACATCCTGTCCCTCTTCCCCGGCCTCGATCCCACCCCCGCGCGGCGCCTCGCCGTCCGCAGCTGGATCGCCCTCCTCGCCAGCGCGGGGGTCGGGTGGCTGGAGGGCGTCGACGCGTCGCGGGACGAGGTCCGGGAGATGTGCTGCGTCGCCCTGCTCGCGGCGCTGGGGATCGACGTCTGATCGGCACCCGGCGCGTTACCCATGGCCTCGGCGCCACGGAAGGGGCATTGTCGGGACGTGGCCCGGTGTCCGGGGGACGAGCCGGGCGGGAGGGGGAGGCGCAGTGATCGAGCCGTACCAGGTCGTCGGCCTCGTCCCGACGATGCGGGGCATCCGGTACCGCGACGAGATCAAGCGCAACATCGAGCACCTCGGCCACCTGACGAAGGCGGCGTCCTGGCTGTCGGCGATGGCCCTCCCGGTCCGTCTGATCACCATCCCGGAGGGCGCGCTGCAGGGCTTCAACGACGAGGTCCTCGACCACGACCACGAGTGGTTCGCCGCGGAGTGCGCGATCGACATCCCCGGCCCGGAGACGGACGCGCTGGGCGCCCTCGCCGCGAAGTGGGACGCGTACGTGATGGCCACCGCGAAGGCGCGGCACCCCGAGTTCCCGGGCCGCTTCTTCAACGTCGGGTTCGCGATCTCGCCGGCCGAGGAGATCGTGCTCGTGCACCACAAGGTGGTGCCGCTGCAGCCGGTCGAACACTCCGTGACCCCGCACAACGTCTGGGACCGCTGGGTCGAGCTCTACGGCGACGGGCTCGACGCCTTCTACCCGGTGGCGGACACCGAGATCGGGCGGCTCGGCGTGATGATGGCCAACGAGGCCTCGTACCCGGAGAACGCCCGGGGCCTCGCCATGAACGGCTGCGAGGTGGCCTACCGCGGCCCGTACCCGCACCCGCACGCCGGCAACGGGTTCTTCGAGATCCAGAACCGGGCCCGGGCGCTGGACAACAACATGTACGTGATCGCGAACCAGGTCGGCACGTACTACCTGGACGCCGAGTCGGACATCCCCATCGACACCTTCGGCTCGGCCAGCATGATCTGCGACTACCGGGGCACCGTCGTCGGGCAGGTGGGCTACGCCGGGCACTCCACCTACGTCGCGGGCACCGTCGACGTCCAGGCGCTGCGCGACTTCCGCGCCCGCGCGCAGTTCGGCAACTGGCTCAAGGACCTCACGACGGAGCAGTACCAGGTCATCTACCGGGAGCCGATCTACCCGAAGAACCTCTACCTGGACCGGAAGCCGTACGGGCACGACGAGTACCGGCGCGAGGTCACCGAGAAGCAGATCGAGCTCCTCCACGAGCGGGACGTCTGGCGCCGTCCCGATCCGGGCACACGCGACGAGGGCGGAGCCGGGGACCACGGCTGACGCGGGCCCCGCCGAGCTCAGCCGGTGAGCAGCAGGGTGTAGAGGCGGGCGATCAGACCGTCCTGGACCAGGGCGACGTCGACGCCCCGCACAACCGGCGGCTCGCCCTGCGGGCCGAAGTTCCACGCGAGGTAGCCGAGGTCGTCCGCGACCCGGACCGGCCCGTCGGGCGTGAACGCGAAGCCGGGGGCCTCGTCGAGGAGCTTCTGCGCCTTCGCGTCGATGGCCTCGTGCCCCCTGAGGGTCTCCTCGGGGTCGGAGAACTCGACGTCGGGCGCGTAGGTCCGGGCGATGACCGCCCTTCGCCGCTCGGCGTCCCGCTCGTTGAAGACCCCGGTGAGGTTCGCCTTCATGAGTTCCTCGATCGTCGCCATCCCGCGCCCCTCTTCCCGTCCACCACCCGCCGGACGATCAACGTAGGAGCGCGGTTGCTGAAAGGTCAACCATCTGACGGCCTCCGTGCGGTGGCCCGCTGACTCAGGACGCCCTTGTGACCACCGGCCGCTCCCGCCGTGACGCCGTCGGACACCGGAGGAGCGATCCGATCGCTCAGGTCGTAGGTGCCGAACCGGAGTGCGGCGCCCACGACTCCGTCGACGACCCCTCTGTCGCGCCGTCGGAGGAGGGTCGCCATCGCGAGCCCCGGCCGAGCTCCCGCTTCGACGATCTCGTCGACGGCCGCCGGATCGACGGGCGCCGGAGCGGCCCTGCTCGCCCGCACCACGAGCAGCCGCTCCGGAGTGCTCGGGCCCCGGCCGCCCGGCCGCGAGCGGTAGAAGGCACGGGATTCCTCGATCTGCGCCGGGGGCACGTCGACCAGCAGACCGTCCAGCGCGAACCGCACAGGCACTCCTCGGACTCAGCGGCCAGTCGATCAACGGTGACGCCAGCGGCACGGGGCGTCGGCACCCGAGCGCGCGGCACGACCGATGAGTTCCGCCCCGCCGCGTCGTCTGCACCGTGTCCCCTCGCGCGCCCGCGGGAGGCCCGAGCCCGAGACGACGAGGAGCGTGCACACCGTGGCCGAGGAGAACCTGATCGCCACCCTGACCGTCGCCGCGCCCACCGCGAGGGTGTTCGCGGTGCTGGCGGACCCGACGACCCATGCCAGGATCGACGGCACCGGCTGGGTGCAGGACGCCGTCGACCGGGCACCGCTGACCGAGCTGGGGCAGATCTTCCGGGTGGACATGTACCACCCCAACCATCCGGACGGTCACTACCGGATCGCCAACAAGGTCCGGGTGCTCGACCCGCCGCGCGCCATCGGCTGGCTGCCGGGGACGGAGAACGACGAGGGCCACCTGGAGTTCGGTGGCTGGACCTGGCGCTACGACCTGGCGCCGCTCGGTCCGTCCGAGACCGAGGTGACGTTGACCTACGACTGGTCCGCGGTGCCGCAGTTCATCCGGGATTACCTGCACTTCCCGCCGTTCGGCCCCGAGCACCTCACCAACTCGCTGCAGCACCTGGCCGCGCTCGCCACGCCGACGTCCCGTGCCGGGACGCCGGTCCGCGAGACACCTGCCGAGCGGTCGTAGCGGCCCACTGGTCGGCGTGCGGAGAGCACGGCGCGATACGCGGCGCGGCGCCGGTTGTTGTGCACACCGGTGCGCCCGGCCTCGTAGGCTGCGCCCGTGATCGAATCGACGTACCTCAGCGACACCCGCAGCGGCTACGACGCGATCGCACCCTCGTACGCGGAGACGTTCCGCTCCGAGCTGGACGACAGCCCGCTCGACCGCGCCATGCTCGCCGGCTTCGCCGAGCTCGTCTCCGACCGGCACCCGGACGGCCGGCTTATCGAGGTCGGTAGCGGGCCCGGCCACGTCGCCGCGTACCTGCAAAGCCTGGGGATGTCGATCCGCGGGATCGACCTGTCGGCGGCGATGGTCGATCTCGCCCGTCGCGAGTACCCCGACGTCACCTTCGACGTCGGCGAGATGGGCGCACTCGACGCGGCCGACGACAGCCTGGCGGGCCTCGTCGCCTGGTACTCGATCATCCACGTCCCCCCGGCACACCTGCCCCCGGTGTTCACCGAGTTCCACCGCGTCCTGGCGACCGGGGGCCACCTCCTGGTGGCCTTCCAGGTCGGCGACGACGTCGTGCACCACGACGAGGCCTTCGGCCACCAGGTCTCGCTGGACTTCCGCCGACTCCAGCCCTCCGCAGTGGCAGCCCTGCTCGACGAGGCCGGATTCGACCTCACCGCCGAGCTCGTGCGCGCCCCCACCCCGGCCTCCGCCGCCACGAAGATCCCGCAGGCCTGCCTCATCGCGTGCAAGCGCCCATGAGCCGTTCACCGGAGCGGAACCGGTGCGGCCGTCCGAAGGTCTTCGACGCCGAACGGAATATGCAGAATGCCCCAGGGCAATGCGCCGGGTCGCCGCTCCCGGAACCGGATATGCGAGCCCGGCGACCATTGATTCTTCGTAGCATTTGTAGTATTGTGCGGCAAGAATCTGTCAACCGGCTGATTCGACCTCTCTGCGAGCAATGCCGCTCACCGACTCCTTTCAGGAGCTTCACATGCCCGCCATCGACAACCTTCGTCAGCGCGGCACCGCTGCCAAGCAGTCGCTCGGTACGGCCCGCCAGTCGGCGACCGGCCTCGCGACCCGTGCACGCACCACCCTGCCCAGCGCCGCCAAGGCTCTGCCCGGCCAGGCCAAGCACCACGCCCAGCACCTGCCGTCGACCGTGGGCGACAAGCTGAGCGCCGTCAAGCATCTGCCGTTCCTGCTGGCCCGCGGTCTCAACCTCGTGTCCGCCCAGCTGCTCAAGCTCGACACCCGCATCCAGGAGCGCGACAAGCGCAAGCAGCAGGAGAGGGCCGCCGCTGCCACCGCGGCCGAGCAGGAGACCACGACGCCCGTCGGCGAGGCCGTTTCGCCCACCACCACGGCGAACCGCGAGGACGAGTCCTGACCACCTGACCGCGTAATGCCGCAACTCTTCCTCGGGCCGGTGGCGAATGTGCCCGGGTTGCTGCGACTGCCCTGAGCGTTGCACCGGCGCCGGCAATCTTCTCGATCTGCTCCTCGCCCATCGACGCGAAGTCTTGCTCACCACTCACCGAGAGTTGGTCTGTGCCGCCGAGCCTGACCATTTCGCAGAGCTGGAGGAACCGGGCCCCGATGCCTACTTCCACCTAATACTGCAACGGCAGTCACGGCGTGTCGTGCGGGGCCCCGGCGGTCCGCTCGGCACTGATCACGTCAGTGGACGTCGTGCGGGATCGTGGCGTCTCCCAGTGACGGAGGACTCGTGGTGGCCAGGATCCGATAGTCATGGGTCGAGGCGGTAGAAACGCCAGAAGTCGTGTTCGATGGGGAGGACGGTGACGGTGGAGAAGCCGGCCGCCCGCGCGTAGCGCCGTATCGTGTCCGGCCGGATCACCGTTCCCGTTCCGACCGAGGTCGGCCTGGTGAGACCCACGGGGAGACAGTGCAGGGCGCTGCAACCGTAGTTGAACCGCTCGAGCTCGTCACCGGGAGCGGTGAAGGTCTCCGCGACCTTCTCGTCCCCGACGAGTACCGCGCCGCCCGGGACGAGCAGGGCGGCCGCCGCATGCAGCGCCGCCACCGGGTCGTCCATGTCGTGCAGGGTCTCGAAGAAGGTGACCAGGTCGTACCGTCCGGCCAGCGCCGGGTCACCGGCGTCCCGGCAGGCGAAGTGAACCCGGTCGGTGAGGCCGGCGGCCAGGGCGTTGCGCCTGGCTTCGGTGATCGACGGCTCGTCGAGGTCGATGCCGTCGATCTGGGCGGCCGGGTAGGCGCGGCTCAGCGCGATGCTCGACCAGCCGCTGCCGCAGCCCAAGTCGGCGACCCGGGCGGGCTTGTCGGTCGCCCGTAGTCGCGCCTCGATGTCGGGCAGCGCCGGGACCCAGTCCGTCCCGAGCTGGTGGAGGAACATGGGCCGGTTGAGCCGTGCGATGCCGGTTCGGAGATCCTCGCCGTATGCCGCGTACGGCACCCCGCTGCCGGTCCGGAACGCCTCGAGCACTGCCGGAAGCGTCTGCCCGAGACTCACCACGAGCGAGGCGAGTGGCGCGAGGTAGTTGAGGCTGTCGGCGTCCGTCATGATCTCGGCGGCCTCTGCCGGCAGCCGGTAGCGCCGAGTTCTCGGGTCGCCGTCGTCGCTGACGACGTCGAGCAGGCCGGCGACCGCCTGCTGTTCGAGCCACTCACGTGCATAGCGCTCGGCGATCCCCGCGCCCACCGCCAGCTCGCCCGGGGAGGAATCGGGCATGGTCGCCAGGGCCGTGTAGAGGCCCAGCCGGTCGCCCACGTAGACGTGCATGATTTCCAGCGCGCCGATCGCCCCGAGGAAGAGCCGCTCGAGGACGGCCTCCCGGCGATCCGCACCAGGTGTTGTGGATGTGGTGCCCCCGGACATCCGGCTGCCCCCCTCGGCCCGGCCGGTGAAGGAGGCGACCCAGCGTCCTCGCCGCCCTGACGGCCGTCAAGACACCGTCGCCGCCGCAGTGTCGATGCTCCCCGGTTCCACGACACGCCGTGACTTGCCGTTGCAGTACTGACCGAGAGCTGCACGGCGCATTTACCGAGGGGGCACGACGCAGCCGGTATCCCTCGAACACCGGCGACGAGCAGTGTGCTCTGATCCAGCCGCTGCTGCCGGAGGTGAAAAGCCACCCGGACTGCCGGCCCCGTGATCTAGTGTCATGCCGGTTCAGCGGGCCTGGGTGCCTCGAACCGCGTGACCGGAGGAGTCGATGCCGGGATGACGGCAGGGCGACCGATGCCCACACAGGACGACGTGCTCGAGTACTTCACCGCGCTGTCGAACTGGGGACGGTGGGGCGACGACGACGAGCTCGGCACTCTGAACCACATCACCGACGACGTCCGGTTGGCGGCGGCGCGGGCCGTGCGCCACGGCCGGAGCGTGTCGTGCGCATGGGAGGTCGCCGTACCGGAAGACATGGAGCGGTCGACGACGACGTGCCCGTGCGCCGCCGACATGCCGGGTGCCGAGAACATGCCGGCGCCCGGCTTCCGCAACGACCGGCGCTGGGGCTTCTCGTCCGAGCGGCTCGGCATCACGTTCCACGGCAACACCCTCACCCACCTCGACTCGCCGTGCCACATCTTCTGGGACGGCACGATGTACAACGGGCGGTCGCACTCGTTGGTCGACGCCGCGACGGGATCGGCGTGGGCGGCCGTCACGGCGGCGGCGAACGGGATCATCACCCGTGGTGTCCTGCTGGACATCGCGAGGGTCCGCGATGTGCCGTGGTTGGAACCGGGGCAGGGTGTGTTTCCCGACGATCTCGAGGAGGCCGAGCGTCGCCAGGGTGTGCAGGTGCGATCCGGTGATGCGGTACTCCTGCGGACCGGCTACGGCCGCGTCCGGCACGAGACTGGTGAGGCCGGCGGTTTCACGCAGGCCGGCTGGCACGCGTCCTGCCTGCCGTGGCTGCACGAACGGGAGGTCGCGCTGATCGGCGCCGACACCCCCCAGGACGTGCAGCCGTCGGGGTACGACGACGTGTTGATGCCGGTTCACGCCGTGAGCCTCGTGGCGATGGGTCTGTGGCTGCTCGACAACTGCGACCTGGAGGGGTGCGCGACGACGGCTGCCGAGCTCGGCCAGTGGGACTTCCACCTCGCAGTCGCGCCGGTCCGCTTCGCCGGTACGTCCGGCAGCCCGGTCAACCCGATCGCCACGTTCTGACCGCGGGACTCGCGCCCGACGGTGTCGGCACCCGTCCCCGTCCGGGAGTCGATCAGCCTCGCGCCGGGCTGCGGGTCAGGCGATCCGCACCTGTTCGCGCGGGTTCGTCGGAGCCGATCTCCCTGTTCGTGCTGCCCGAACTCGTCAGCGGTGCGCCGACCGGCCGCGCGCCCCGCTCCCGCCACTGCCTCACCAGGCGCGGCACGAGCTCGGCGCCGACGGTGGCGACCGCGGCCCAGCCCAGGACGACCAGCCAGGCCAGGGGGTCCAGGGGCGTGCAGCCGAAGAACCGGCTCACTCCCGGCGTCTGCACGACCGCCGCGAGCACGACCAGGGAACCGGCGGCCGTCGCCAGCACCAGCGGGCTCCGCCGCCCGGCCCAGGCCGTCTGGCCGAGCTGGCTGGCGATCAGCGCGGCCAGCCCCATCGTGCTCGCCCTGCCCCGGAACCCGGTGAGCGAGCCCACCGCCCACGCGCCCGCGGCCCCGGCCGCGGTCGCGGCGCCGCGCACCAGCACCATCTGGCGCACCGATCGCGTGAAGCCGCGGTGCGGGCCGGCCAGCAGCACGTCCTGGAGCGGGTGCGCGGCCAGCGGCCCGCCGTCACCGTCGCCGCCGGTGCGGCGCGGCGACGCCACCGCGATGGCCAACGCCGGGAACATGTCGGTGAGCATGTTGACCAGCAGCAGCTGCCGGGTCCCCAGGGGCGACCGGCCGCCGAACGCAGTGCCGAGGACGGTGAAGGCGACCTCCCCGGCGTTGCCGCCCACGAGGACGGACACCGCGTCGCGCACCCTCGACCACATGGCCCGGCCCTCGGCGACCGCATCGACCAGCCGGGTCAGGTCGGCGTCGGTGAGCACCACGTCCGCGGACCTGCGCGCTGCCGGCGACTCGGTGCCCGTCACCGCGATCCCCACGTCGGCCAGGCGGATCGCGGCGGCGTCGTTGATCCCGTCACCGGTCATCGCGAGAGTGGCGCCGGCCCGCCGCAGTGCCGACACCAACGTCACCTTCTGTTCCGGGGACAGCCGGGCGAAGACGGCCGCCTCGCGCACGAGCGCGGTCCGCTCGGCTTCGGACGCCCGGGCGAGCTGCGCGCCGGTCACGACGCGGTCGGCGTCCGGGACACCGGCCCGTGCCGCGATCGCGCTCGCCGTCTCCGGGTGGTCGCCGGTCGCGACGACGACCCGGACCCCGGCGGCGCGCAGCTGCTCCACCGCCGTGGCCGTCGACCCTCGGACCGTGTCGGCGAGGGCGACGAACCCGCGCAGCGTCAGCTCCCGCGCCGTCTCGTCGAGGTCGTCCGGGCAGCCGTCGACCTGCCGGTCGGCCACGGCCAGGACGCGTAGCCCCTCGGCCGCGAGTGCGTGCGCGCGCTCCCGTGCGGCCCCCGCGCCGGTGCAGCGCCCCAGCACGACCTCGGGGGCGCCCTTCACGACGACCCGCCCGTCGCGCAGGGCGGCGGAGAACGCGCGCCCGGTGGCGAACGGCAGGCTCGTGTCCGGCTCCTGCGCGGCGGCCACGCCCCGCTCGGCGGCGGCGTCCAGGACCGCGCGGTCCGTCTCGTGAGCCTGACCGTCCCCGTTGCCCACGGCGGACGCGGCGAGCTGCAGCAGCTCGTCCTCGCCGATCCCATCGGCACCGTCCACCGGCACGAGCCGCACCACCCGCAACGTGTTCTCGGTCAGGGTTCCGGTCTTGTCGAAGCAGACGGTGTCGACCCGGCCGAGCGCCTCCAGCACCCGCGCGCTGCGCACGACCGTCCCGCGCCGGGAGAGCCGACGGGCGGCCGCCAGCTGTGCCACGGTCGCGACCAGGGGCAACCCCTCCGGGACCGCCGCGACCGCCACCGCGACGCCCGCCCGGACGGCCTCCCGCAGCGGGCGCCGCCAGAGCACCCCGAGCCCGGCGACCACGGCGCCGCCGGCCAGGGTCATCGGCAGGACCGCGCGGGTGAGTTCGCCGAGCCGGGCCTGCACCCCGACCGTGGGTGGCGCGGTTCCGGCCGCGGTGGCGGCCCGACCCGCCTGGGTCGCGTCACCGGTCGCCACGACCACCGCCCGCCCGCGGCCGGCCACCACGATCGTGCCGTCGAAGAGCATGCAGGTCCGGTCGGCGACGTCCGCCCCGGGGGTCGCCGTGGGCGACTTCGCGACTGCGAGCGACTCGCCGGTGAGGCTGGACTCGTCGACCTCCAGATCGCAGGCCTCGAGCAGGCGGAGGTCCGCCGGCACCACGTCCCCGGCCTCGACGAGCAGGACGTCCCCGAGACGCAGGGCGTCGGCCGGCACGTCCTCGCGGCCGCCGTCGACCTCGCGATGTGCGACCACCTCCTGCTGCATCAGCAGTGACTCGAGGGCCGTCTCCGCGCGCATCCGCTGGAAGCCGCTGATCACCGCGTTGACCACGGTGACCGCGCCGACGAGCACAGCGTCGGTGACCTCGCCGAGGATGGCGGTGGCCACCGCCCCGGTGCCCAGGACGGGCGTGAGCGGGTCCGACAGCTCGGCCACGACCGTGCGGGCGAAGCGCGCGGGCCGGCGGGTCCCGGGCCGTTCGGCTCGAGGCCGTCGGGGGTGCTCCTCGCCGCCCTGCGCGGATTGATCGGCCAGCCGGCGCAGGACCTGCTCGGGCTCGAGGGCGTGCCAGGGTGTCTGCACGGTCGGCGGGGGCGCCGGCTCGGCGTCGAGCCGCAGCGCGGCCCACGCCCCCCGCACCATCATCACCCCGGTCGCCGTCTTGCCGGGTGTCGTCGCCTTCCGCTGCCCGCGCCGCGGGTCGCCGACGGCGGCGAGCAGGGTTCCGAGCACGTTGCCGATGACCGCGCCGCCGACGGCCTGCGCGCTCACCTCCCGGGCCCGGCGGGTCGCGGCGACGACCCGGCAGGCGTCGGCCAGCCCGGGCCCGGTCACCAGGTCCGCACCCCACGCGGGAGCGCACCCGGGGCGGACCGGGGCGACGGCGACGTCCGCCGCCTGCAGCGCGGTACCGTCCACCGCGGACACGACGAGCACGCCGCGCCCCTGCTCCTGGAGCCGTCGCACGGTCTGGGCCAGCGGTTCGCCCGCGGGCGCGATCTCGTCCGCGAGGCCGGCGAGCTCGCGCGTCCCGGCGTGCTCGGTGAGCACCAACCGGTGA
The DNA here is from genome assembly GCF_039542425.1 of Pseudonocardia yuanmonensis. Classification (NCBI taxonomy): domain Bacteria; kingdom Bacillati; phylum Actinomycetota; class Actinomycetes; order Pseudonocardiales; family Pseudonocardiaceae; genus Pseudonocardia; species Pseudonocardia yuanmonensis. Next base: position 108,630 of record NZ_BAABIC010000017.1, on the reverse strand, counting down.
CCGGCCGCGGCCACCGCCTTGAGCAGCGCCTCGGCGTGGCGGTCGAGCTCCGCCGCGACGGTCACCGTCCCGACCCGCAGGTCGCCGTCGAGCATTGACCGGACCACTCCACCGGGCCGGTCCGGTGACTCCTCGGGCGGGCCCAGCCACGCACCGGCCTTCCCGTCGGGGTCGGCGAGCAGGCGCGCCGCCGTCGCCCAGATCGCCCGCTCGTCCCAGTCGTCGGCCTCGGCGGTGGCCTGGAGCACGACCGGCGGACCGGTGCACAGCGCGTCCGAGTCCAGGACGACGGTGTCCACGCGGTCCAGCCTCCGATACGCGGAGCCGTCCATGGGCAGCACCCCGCGCCGACACATCAGCAGGTCGAGCAGGGTGGCGAACGCCTCCCGGCCCATGGTCGCCGTCCGGGGCGTCAGGGCCTTGAGCAGGTCCGCCGAGCGTCCGGGTTCGCGGGTCAGCCCGAGCAGGCCCAGGGCCGCCGGCAGCGAGGCGGGGTTCAGCCGGGACCGGTAGGACTCGATCGGCCCCGGCGGCAGCGGAACCGGTCGCTCCCCCGGTGGCGCGAGCGGCTCGCCCGGCCCCTCCGCCTCGTCGCGGCGGCACAACTCCGGCTCCCGCAGGCGCCAGACCTGCCGGCGCGCGTAGACCTCGAGCGCGCGCTCGACGGCGGCAACCGCGTTCAGCGCGGGAATGGCGGGGCTCTGTGTCAGGGCGTGCAGCAGCGCGCTCGTGCCACTGAACACCAGGTCGGTGCCGATCCGACCGATGCGCCGGGACAGTCGCTCGGTGATCCAGCCCTGCGAGTCGAGCAGGGCGAGCGCGAGCGTTGCGTGCCGGGGCAACGCGGGAATCGGGAGCAACTTCCCGGCCACGGCCACCCCGATCCCCGCCGTGTCGACGGCCGCCATGACGAGCGCGGCCAGCAGGGGTTCGAGATCGGCGGGGTGCTCGTCGTGACGGGGGAAGACCTGCCGTCCGCCGCGGGCCCGCTCGATCGCGGTCACCGCCGCGACGACGTCCTCGACCCCGACGCGCCGCTGGTCGAATGCGACGAGGACCCGGCCGGCGACGTCGTTCACCGTCGCCCACTCCACGCCCTCCAGACGCTCGAGCTGCCGGCGCAGGGCGCGCCGGCGCTCCGCACTGCCCTCGACGGCCGGCTCGGCGAGCTCGACGTGCGCGTGACCCCCGGAGACCCAGACACGGCGGTGGTGCCGCTCGTCCGCCGGCTCGAACATGCTCCGGGCTGCGTCCGCGGCCCGCGCCAATCGCCCGTCGGTGAACGGGTCGGACCCCGTCACCTCGGTGGCGACCCGCCTGACACCGGCTTCTGCGACGCTCCGCGCGAGCCCCAACGAGCCGCCGGCAACGGTGGCGGTGGCACCGGCGACCGCGCGGGTGGCCTTGGCCCCCACCGCCGCGGACCCCACGACCAGACCCGCGGTCAACCCGACCCCGGTCGCGGAGGCGGTCAAGGCCGCTCCTGCCGTCACGCGAGCGGCAGCAGCGAGGCGGGACAGCACCACCGGCCCTCCTTACCCGCGACGACGCACACAGGCCGATTACCCGCCCACACGGCCGACACTCTGGTCTCGACCCGACAAAGTCCCCCGGCACCCCCCATAACGCGCCCGATCGTCGACGACCGACCCCGCCACTCCGCCCCGCCGCGCGTCCCCGCGCACGGCTGCTCGGACACCCGCCCGACACCGAGCTCGACGCCAGGGCCGCGGCGGCTGCAGAAGTGGTGCGCCTGAACGAATTCGAACCCCCCGTTTTCGGTGAGTAGCCGGGCCGCGTCGGGCAGTGTCGCTCGCGCCTGTTGCTCACGAGCGAGGGCCGGAGGCTTCCCGTCGCGCGGGCTCGGCCGACCGGTCCGATTACCTCCGGGGCGTAGCGGGAAGACTCCTCCTAAAGCGCCAGTTCAAGGCGCGGTTTCTCGGCCGTCCGCAGGCCGCCCCCGACAGGGCAGCCGTAGGCATGCCCGCATTTCGGTGTCGGACACGCGAGGGAAGGAACTCGTTGTCGGGGCGATCCTGTGATCCCATTCGAAGCCGCGTCCGAGCCGGACCGTGAGCGATTCGCTGGATGTGGGAGGTGGGACATGCGGTTGTCGCTGCACCGGGTGAAGCCCGTCGACGACAGGCTGGTCACCGAGACGGGGGCCGATTTCGACGAACTGAGCTACAGCCGGTTCAAGCACGGCGGCGGCACGCAGGCCGAGCGCTATGGCCGGCAACTCGCCAGTGTCCTCCTTGCCACGCCCGCGGGAATCGCCGGGCGCGGCGAGCCGATCGTCATCGCGTCCGCCCCGTACAAGTACCTGCCGACCGCGTCGCACGAGTTGGCGCTCCAGATTCTCCGGGTCCTGAACACCGTCTCGGTCGAGTCGGGGCACCCGCCGGCCGAGATCGGAAAGCTGAGCATGTCGCGGGTGGACCGTGACAACTACGCCGAGCACGGCGTGTCCCGCCGCCGCGAACTGCTGGGGAAGGCCGGCCTCACCGCGGACGCCGTCGCCTTCGCCGGGCGCCACGTCCTGCTCGTCGACGACGCCCGCATCACCGGGCTGGCGGAGGAGACGGCCACCGACCTGCTCATGGCGGCCGGGGCGCGTACGGTCACTGCCCTCTACGTCCTCGAGATCGCCGACGGATGGGGTGCACGCCGCCCGGATCTGGAACACCGTGTCAACCACGCCTTCGTCCGCAACCTCACGTCGCTGCTCGAGGTCTACCGCTCGGAACGGTTCGTGCTCAACATCCGCACCTTGAAGTACGTGCTCGGCTGGCCGGATCACGGGGAGCTGACTGCCTTCTTCGGCCGCCTCACCCACGCCGAGCTGAACGCGATCCACGAGGCGGCGCTGCACACCGGCCCGCAATTCCGGCGCCACTACACGGAAGGGCTCAAACGGTTGCGGGCGGCGCTGGAGCAGGCCGCGCATGCCTGAAACGGCCGCTCTTCGCTGGCTACTACTGGACCTCGACGACACGTTGGTCGACACCCGAGGAGCGTGCCGGCGCGCCGGCATCGCAGCGGCGCAGGAACTCGGCCTTGTGGTCCCCACCGAGCGCGAGTTCCACGCCGTCTACGGGCGACGGCACTTCCCCGATTGCGTGGCGGCCTGGCACGGCCCCGGCCACTTCTCCCAATTCAACCGAATTTATCTGCGCGAGGTCCGCTACGCGCCGATCGGGGACGTGAGCGGCCTCCTCCGGCTGGCCAGGCGCCAGGGCTTGCGTACCGGGCTCATCACGAACAGCTCGACGGAGGAGGCCGGCCGCAAGCTGCGCGACGCCGCCGTCCCCGTTGCCGGCCTGGAGTTCATCTCCACCCCCGCGGACCAACCCGCCCGCAAGCCGGACAGCGTCGCCTTCAGCGCTGTGATGGAGCGGCACCGGATCGACCCCGCGGAGGCGCTCTACGTCAGCGACGATCCCGCCGACGGGCAGGGTGCCCGGGGTGCCGGCATGGCGTTCCGGGCCGTACTCACCGGAATCGCCACGGCGGCGGACTTCCGCTCCGCCGGCACGGCCGGACACGACGTGTTCGGCGACGTCCACCATGCCGTCGGTCCGCTGCTCGACGGGCGAAGGTGATCCGGGCCGCTGGACCGGTGCTACCCATGGCTGTCATGTGAGGCGTTTCTCGGACGGCGCTGCGTACAGATGCAGCCAGTCGCCGCTGCGGCTAAGAACTCGTTGAGGTGCCGTGGCCGGCATTGTTCCCAGGACGAGAGGAGTCGTGCAGTACGACGGCGGCGAGGCGCGGAATCAATCCATCGGTGCTGAAGCGGTACCCGAAGTCGGCGTACGCGGTCAGCTCCCGGTGAGCCAGCTCGCCGATCGGGCCGGGGAAGAGACGTCGGGCTAGCCGAGCCGCCGCACGATACCGGGATTTCTCGGGGAACGGGAGCTCGCTCGCATCGCCGGTGATCTCCGGTGGTGCGAGGAACAGCTTCATCGTCATCGTGCTCAACTCCTCGTCATGATGTCCTCGCCCGCAAGGCGACCCGCCCGGTGCGGAGGGGGCCGGGGGTGGCTCGGCGGCGCGATGGTTCTGCTGGGGACGACTCACGGTCGGGCCTCGAGGACCACATTGAACGGCGTGACAGCGACTTCCCGAACGGCCGTGAACCCGGCCGTCCGGATGACCTCCTCGAGGCGTGCACGTCCGGCTTGCGCGCCGAGCGCCGTTCCGCCGTCCTGCGCGAGCGCTGCGGGAGTGCAGATCATGGTGGAGGCGGCGTAGTAGAGGCGGCCGACGGGATGGAGGTTGTCCTCGATCCGGTCGCCCGCGCGCGGTTCGACGATCATCCACGCGCCGTCCGGCGCGAGGCTCTCGAGCACGTGTCGGGCCGCGGCGACCGGGTCGCCCATGTCGTGCAGGCAGTCGAAGCACGCCACGAGGTCGTACGTCCCGGCGTAGTCGACCGCGCTGGCGACCTCGAAGCGGACCCGGTCCGACACGTGGGCCTCGGCGGCCCGTCGTCGCGCGGCCTCGACGGAAGCGGGGTGGTAGTCGACGCCGACGAACGTCGAGTTCGGGTAGGCCGCGGCCATGATGATCGTGGAGGCGCCGTACCCGCAGCCGACGTCCGCGACCTGCGCGCCGGCCCGCAGTTTCGCCTCGATGCCGTCGAGGGCGGGGATCCAGGCCGGGACGAGGTTTGCCCGGTATCCGGCGCGGAAGAACCGCTCGGTTCCCTCGAACAGTCCTCGGCCGTGCTCGTGCCAGCCGACGCCCTTCCCGGTGCGGAACCCGTCGGCGATGCGCGGCGCGATCGCGAACACCGCCTTCGCGGCTTGGAACAGTCCGGGCAGGTAGACGGGGCTCGTTCGATCGGCGAGGACGTGCGCCTGCTCGGGCGGCAGCTCGAAGGTCTGTGCCGTCGTGTCGTACCTGACGAATCCGCTCGCGGCCTGCGCGCTGAGCCATTCCCTGATGTAGCGCTCGGCCGTGCCGGTCCGGCAGGCCAGCTCCTGCGGGGTCAGCGGCCCGGCGGCCAGCGCGTCGTAGAGCCCGAGCTCGTCGCCGATCGCGGTGAGGACGGCGTTGTACGCCGCCCCGACCTCCTGGACCACGAGACCCAGGAACTCCTCGAGCCGCGCTCCGTCGATCGTCCGTTCCATCGTCATCTCCTCGGCGTGGGGCGACAGTGCGCCAACCGGCCCGAGAGACGGTAGGGACGGCCCGTGCGCGGAGCGTCAAGCGAGCGTCAAGGCGGGTTCCCAGCCGCAAAGTGTGCGAGGACGATGTCGTGCATGCTCCGGGCCGGCCTGTTCGGGCCCCTGACGGTCGAGGTCGACGGCCACCCGGTGCCCCGGATCGCCGGGCTGAAGCCGCGCGCGCTGCTCGCGTGGCTGCTCCTCCACCCCGGCCCACACGCCCGCGGACGAGTGGCTGCCCAGTTCTGGCCGGATGTGCTGGACACCAGCGCACGTGCCTCGCTGCGCAGCGCGCTCTGGGTCGTTCGCGCCGCGTTGGAGGCGGCCGGCGGGTCGAACTACCTCGAGGCTGACCGAACAGGCGTCGGCATCACTGGTCACCTGCCCCGAACGGTGGATGCCGAGGCCTTCGACCGGCTCGGCCGCAGCGACAACCCGGCCGAGCTCGAGGAGGCCTACGTCCTCGCCCGAGAACCCCTGCTCGCCGACCTCGCGGACGACTGGGTGCTCGACGCTCGCGACGACTACCGGGAGCAGCTCGCCGGAGTGGCGCTCCGGCTGGCCGACGCCAAGGAGCAACGAGCCGAGCTGGGGGCGGCCGTGCACTGGACGCGGCGGGCGCTCGTTCACGTGCCGCTGCGGGAGTCGGTGCACCGAACCCTGATGCGGCGGCTCGCCGAGTCCGGAGAGCGTGCGGAGGCGCTGGCCGTTTACGAACGCTGCCGCGCCGTACTCGCGGCGGAGCTCGACACGCCGCCGTCCGCCGAGACGGAGCACCTCGCAGGTCTGCTTCGGAATGCTGCGCGAGCCGACGGCGCGCCACCGGTCGGCCCCCCGACGGGGAAGGGTGCCGGCCTGGCGATGGAGCAGCCTCACCCGCGCAGGCGAGTGACAGCTGGCGCCCTGCGTCAGACCGCTGCGGCCGGGTTCCCGCCACCCCCCGATCCCGGCGCCCATGCGGCGCTGTCCGTGCGGCCACCACGGGCAGGGCTCCCGCTCGCCGGCCGGGATCAGGAGCTCGACACGCTCGTCGCCTCCTGGGACGAGGCACGCCGAGGCAGGGGAGGTGTCGTGCTCATCAGCGGTGCTGCTGGGCTGGGAAAGACCCGACTGGCCACCGAACTCGCCACGCGTGCGGTTGCCGACGGGGCGCGGGTCGGAGCAGGGGCGGCGTACGAGCTGGCCGGAGCACCGCCGTTCGCCCTGTGGTCCGAGGCGCTACACGAGCTGATCGCACACGCCCCGGTCCCTCCGCCCGACGCCGCCTGGCCGTCCGACCTGGCACGCCTCTGTCGCGCCGTCGAACGGCAGTGGGGCCGACCCGCATCGCCCTCGGCGCCCGATCCGGAGCAGGAGCGGACCTGGCTGTTCGAGTCGGTCGCAGAGGCGTTCACCTGGTGCGCACGGGACCGGCCTCTGCTCGTCGTCCTCGACGATCTCCACCTCGCCGACCGGGCGAGCACCGCGCTGCTCGCCTACGTGGGTCGACGGCTGGCCCGCCGTCGCGCACTGCTCGTCATCACACGCCGACCCGCCACGACCGGTCAGCACCTCACTCTCGCGCTCGACGCGCTCGCCCGGGGTGCGGCACTCACCGTCGACCTCGCACTCGTCCCGCTCCGCTCGGCGGAGACGGCGCTCGTCGTCGACGCCGCCGCACCGGCGCTGCCCGTCGAGGTTCGGCGGCGAGTCGTCACCGCCGCCGAGGGCAATCCGCTGCTCGCACACGAGGCGGCTCGGGCCGCGGCGGCCGGACACGACCCGGCTTCCGGGTTGCGCGCTTGGGTGCGGGCGCCGCTGACCAGGCTTCCCGGATCGGCACGGCTGCTGGTCGACATCGCCGCCGCGGCCGGACGGCCCCTGGAGCCCGGGGCGGCGGGCGCCCTCGTGGGCGCCGAGCATCTCGCCGTGGCGTTGGACGCCGCCTGTCGGGAGGATCTGCTGGACGCCAGTGACGGCCGTGTTCGCTTCACCCACACGTTGATCCGCGATGCCTGCTACGCCGAGCTGACGCCCGCCCGGCGGGTGTGGCTCCACGGCCGGCTTGCCGACGTCCTCCAGGCCCGGCCGATGCGGGCCGTCGCGGAGGTCGCCCGTCACCTCGTCCTCGCCGAGCGCCCGGACGAGGCCCGCAGCTACCTCGTCGCCGCCGCCACGCAGGCGCGTGCGCTGGGCGCTCTCGACGAGGCCGCCGGCTTCCTCCGCGAGGCCGTGTCGATCGCCCCGGAGGCACCGGCCTCGGCCGCCGAGTTGTGGCTGGCGCTCGCCGAGACGGAGGCATGGCGTGGCAGCCGCGACGAGCACGACGCCGCGTTCGACCGGGCGGTGTCCGAGCTCGACGGGTCCCGCGAGCCGGCAGCGCTCGTCGGCGCGTACGTGAGCCGGGGGCGGTGCCTGCGGACCACCCTCTGCTACCCCCGCGACGCGCGCGCGGCCTACACCCGTGCCCTCGATCTGATCGAGACCGGCGAACTCGATCTGCCGGAACTACGGGCGCTCGCCCTCGCCGGCACGGCCTGGGTGGAGTCCGCGAGCGGCGACGTGACGCGCGGCCAGCAGCTGATCGCGACCGCGGAGACGCTGCCCGAGGTCGCCACCGACCCCACGCTGCGCGCGGAGCTCGTCCTCGCCCGCGGCATGGCGCTGCTGCGCTCCCGCCGATACGCCGAGGCCGAGCGCGAGAGCGAGAAAGCCGCGCAGCTCGCGAGCACCACCGGACGCGCCGACCTCGCCGATACCGCACTGATCCAAGCCGCCGTCGCCGCCGCGGCACGCGGGTCCGCGTCTCGTTCCCTCGAGCTCGCCGGCCGGGCAGTGCGCGGTCGGCGGAGCACGACGCTGGCCGCCACGGGACTAGCGATTCGCGCCTTCGTGCTGTCTCGGGCGGGGCGCCACGCGGAGGCCGGCCGGGCGGCCCGCGAGGAGGTCACCCTCCTGAAAGGCCTCGGCGACGCGACTCACGAGGCCACCGGCCAGTACGACATGGGCTGCGTCGCGCTGGCTGCCGGACACCACGACGAGGCGGTGGAGCGACTCTCCGCAGCGCTGCGGACCACCCCGAGCCGGTTCCCCCGCGCGCTCGCCCGACTCCGCCTCGCGGAGGCTCGCCTGCATACGGGCGACCCGGACGGGGCGGACGCCGAGCTCGCCCGGGTCCCGCTCGAGCCAGTCAGCCCAGCGGATCTCCCCGAGACCCTCGTCCCCCAGCTCGAGCGCCTCGAAGGGCTCGTCGCGGCCGCACGGGGTCGGCTCGGCCTGGCACTGCACCGACTGTCCTCGGCGGAAAGGGGTTGGCGGCGTCTGTTCACCGCGGCCGCACCCGACGACCCGTTCGCGACCAGCCTCGTCGCGCTCGGCCCCTCGAGGCTCGAGGTCCCCGTCGAGCCGGGCGTCGAACTGGGCCGTGTCCTCGCCGACCGGGCCCGAGTCCTCGTCGAGCGCGGACGATCTGGGGAGGCACGTGCCGCCGTCGACGAGGCATCCGCGCTCGCCGCTCGACTCGCCTACGACGGTTATCGCGACAGCTTGCAGCGAGTCGCGGAGATGGAGGTGTGAGCAGTGCAGATCATCGAGGAGCGCAGGCAATGCCGCGCACCAGCGGTCGAGGTGTGGAAACTGCTGCACGACCCGCTGCGCTTCACCGAGTGGTGGGCGGGTATCACCGGCGTCGAGGCGACCTCAGACGGAGCGATCCTCTACGCAGAGGCGCTGATGCCCGGAGTGGCCATTCCGGTTCGGGTGACCGCCGGACTCGATGGTGAACAGATGAGATTCGGCTGCATGATCACGGACGACGTGTACATCTGGACCCTGGAGCCACTTCCGGACGGCTGCAGCGTCAGCGTGCACGTGGATGTGGCGAGCGACGAGGACGAACGGGTGCATGCTCGGCGGGCCGAGATCGCCGCGTCATTGCCACGCCTCGTCGCCGCTGCCGAACACGCGGCGGAACGGGCGACCCGCTGCAACGACGACATGGACAACGTCACCACATAGGTGATCGCATGTCCCACCAGCTGGCGGGCAGCAGCAGGGAATGAGGTCCCGCTCGTACCGGCTGGGCCTTGGTCCAGCCCCAGGCCGTTCAGCTACTGCAAGTCACTGTCCCGGGCTCCGCTCGTGCACCCCGACGCGCAGCCCGAGGTCGTCCTGACGGGGTCCCCCGTGGGCCACGGCCTATGACGGTCATCCTCTGCGGGACGTGCGACAACTGGCTGGCCTCCGACTACGGACCCGTCAACTATGCCGATCAGCACGGAGCGACCCGGCTGGTCTGCGGCCAGTGCCCGTCGGTGAACGACCCTGCTCGGGCCGCGCAGGTGAGCAATGGCGGGTTCAGCAGGGGTTCCTGAGCGCGAGAACAGAGAGACGACGACGGTCGCCCAGGCCTCCACGCACCGCCAGCGTCATCGTCGGGTTACCGTGGTCGAGCCTGGTTCTCCGAAGTCGTCGGAGAGGAGCTGTCACCATGGGCGGAGCGGACGAGCTGCGGGATCCGCGACGGGCGGCGGACCGGCGCGACGCCGCGGCGACGGCTCGCGACGAGGCCGCCGAGCAGCGGGACACAGCCTCGCTGACCCGCGACGTTGAAGCCGGGGCCCGTGATCGGAACGCCCGGAGGCGGGACTCCGAGACCGCCTTCCGGCTGCACGACCTGGTCGAGCGGCTACGGCTGCTCCGCGGGGAGATTCTCGATCGACTCGACCGGCTCGACGCGGCTCCGCCTGGACGGGCGCCGCAAGAGCCGCACTCGGGCTTCCCGACGACGAGCGACGACGCGATGAACAGCGTCGAGGACCGGGCAGCGCTGGAAGCGCTGTTGGACGAGGTCGTCGCCGTGGTCAACCGGGAGGCGGCGGTCCAGGGTGCGGCGGCCGGGGACCGACGCAGGTCCGCTCGCGATCGACAGGCGGCGGCAGAGGACCGGCGGGCCTCGGCGGCAGACCGGGACCGGTCGGGCGCGGACCGCGAGGAGGCGGCCATCGACCGTGAGCAGGTCGACTACCGCACGAAACTCGGGCTTACCCAACGCGACCTGCACGCCAGCCGGGCGGGTGCCGCGCAAGCCGCCGAGGCCGTCGAACGTCTGCTGGCAGAGACCCGCGAACGCGTCGTGAAGAGCAAACGCCTTCTCACGCGCCTACCGGATCCGCCGTCAAGCCCGAAACGACGCGACGACCAGACCGGATGAGCCGGCGCGAGCGCCACTCGCGTCCGCAGACGCTCAGGCTCGCGTCAGCGCCGCCGCTACCGCCTCGCCATACCCGGCTCCGCGCGCCCCAGCTGCGACGTACTCATCGGGCGACGGGGCGACACGCCTCGAAAGGCTGTTCACCTGACACTACGCGCACCACCCGACGGTGCGGTCCTCCCCGCGAAGCGTGGTGACCGGGTCAGCGCGCCCGGCCGTCACCAGCGCCGAGACCGAGCATGTCGAGCAGCTCGCGACAGTCGACTGCGTCCGTGGCCCCGTCGGCGAGTTCCGGAGCAGATCGGACGGATCGGGAACACACGGGCCGGGTGCGCCGTTGAGCAGAGAGGTCGTTCGGTTTTCGAGGTTCGTGTCCTGCACGCTCGCGAGAACAAGCGGTGGATCGGTGGGACGACGTCACGAGGACGTCGTCGACCCCGTTCACCAGGGTCGGCCGGGCCCCCGCACCGTGCGGAAGGACCCAGGACCTGCGAGGAGCAGCACATGGCACAGGGAACCGTGAAGTGGTTCAACGGCGAGAAGGGCTTCGGCTTCATCCAGCAGGACGGCGGGGGAGCCGACGTCTTCGTCCACTACTCTGCGATCGAGGCCAGCGGCTTCCGCAGCCTCGACGAGGGTGCACGCGTGGAGTTCGAGGTCGGCCAGGGTCAGAAGGGCCCCCAGGCCACCGGCGTGCGCGTGCTCTGACGCACGAGCACGTCCCCGTCTTCGGCAGGAGCCCGCGTCCCGTCTGGGAGGCGGGCTCTCGTCGTCTCCACAGCCCCTGGCAGGAGCCTTCTGGTGTGGCGTCCCAGTCGGCCGGAGCTGTCCGCTGCGCATCGGAGCGTGCAGCAAACCTGCTCACGGTTGGCCACGGATCGTTCGCCCCTGGCCGGCAACGGCGTTGGCGCGCATGTTCGGGGTGTGGAGCGGCAGACCCTGCACGACGAGATGGAGGCAGCGCGGCTCACCTTCGTCCGGCTGGCAGCCGGCGCGGGACACGCGGAGCTTCGTCGACGTTCGTCAGGCACGCGGTGGACGAACCGGCAACTGCTGTTCCACATGGTGCTCGGCTACCTGATCATCCGAGCGCTCGGCAATCTGGTCCGGCTGTTCAGCCGGCTCCCTCGCAGCGCAAGTCGCCGATTCGCAGCCGTGCTGAACGCCGCGACCCCGCTGTTCGACCAGATCAACTACGTGGGCTCGTGGGCGGGTGGTCAGGCGCTGACGCCAGCTCGAATGTGTCGCCTGCTCGATCGGACCGTGGCGGCACTGCACCGACGGCTCGACGTCGAGTCGGAGAGGGACCTCGCTCGTGGAATGCACTACCCGACGCGCTGGGACCCGTTCTTCCACGACTTCATGACCCTCGCCGAGGTCTACCACTTCCCCACCCAGCACTTCGACTTCCACCGGCGCCAGCTCACGCTTGGTGTGGCCTCTGCTCCCGAACAGGGGCCAGAGTCAGGATCGTGAGGCGGTCGGGGTCGGCTGCCGCTCGCAGCATCGGGCGGCGCGCAGGACCCCGGTCGCGCAGTAGAGCGGTGACGACATAGCTCGCGTCGCGCCCGACCCCGCGCAGGGTCGCGGAGGCGAGGCTGCGCTGCCACTCGAGACCGACGTAACCGAGCCCGGGATGTGTGGGTGCGGCGGGCAGGGGTCAGCGGCCCGGCGGCCTGGCGGCGGCGGGCTCGGTTGCGGCAGTGGTTGGTCAGGCGGGGTCGGTGGCGCGGCGGCGCTCGAGGAAGACGGTGTCGCGCCACACGCCGTGGTGTCGGCCGATGCGTTCGCGTAGGCCGAGGGTGCGGTAACCGGCGGACTGATGCAGGGCGATCGAGGCACGGTTCTCGGGGAAGATCGCGGTCTGCAGGGTCCACAGCCCGGCGGCGTCGGCGGCGGTGACCTGCTTGTGGATCAGCGCCGTGCCGACGCCGCGCCCGCGCATGCCCTCGGCGACGTAGATCGAGCTCTCGGCGACCCCGGCGTAGACCGGGCGGGCGGAGACCGGAGCGAGGGCGGTCCAGCCGACGACCTGGCCGTCGAGTTCGGCGACCCAGCGGTGCTCGGGCAGCCACCTGCGGTCGAGCTCGCGCCGCTCGGGGACCTCGGTCTCGAAGGTGGCGTCGCCGGTGGCGATGCCCTCGGCGTAGATGCGCCGTACCGCGGACCAGTCCCCGGCCTGCATCGGGCGGACGGTGACGTCGACGGGGAGGTCGGTGGGGCAGCACGGGCGCGGTCCGAGCATGCCCATCACCGCGTCCGCGGCGTGCGGCAGGCCCGTGCAGCAGGCCGGGTTGACCGAGACCAGGGTGGCGGTCTTCTCCTTGCGCAGGGCCACGAATCCGACGTCGGCGAGCTTGCGCAGGTGGTGGGAGCAGGTGGACTGGGAGATCCCGAGCTGCTCGGTCAGCTCCCCCACCGTGACCTCCCGCCCGGCCACGGCGATCGCGTGCAGCAGCCGCACCCGGGTCGGCTCGGCGAGGCAGGCGAACCAGTCGGCATAGGTCGCCGCGTCGTGTGGAGACAGCTGCGTCGCGGCCGGGTTCGAGACGTCCGACAGCGGCAGCACCATGCCCGGGGTCGCCGGGGCCGTGGAGGACACGCTCGCACTCATGGCACCAGATTATCGACCCACATCGATGGTTGCGTCAATCGAGCGTCGTCGATACAGTCCTGGCCGACGCATCGACAGCCGTCGATGAAACAGCCGTCGAGGGACGACGCTGGAGCTGCTGTGGGAGGTCGTGATGAGCGAGAACACGCTGCCGGTAGTGGTAGTGGGGGCCGGGCCGGTCGGGCTCGCGGCCGCCGCGCATCTGCTCGACCGGGGACTGGAGCCGCTGGTCCTGGAGGCCGGGGAACAGGCCGGGGCGCATGTGCGGGAGTGGCACAGCGTGCGGCTGTTCTCCCGCTGGGGTGAAGTGGTCGACCCGGTGGCGGAGAAGCTGCTCGCGCCAACCGGCTGGACGCACCCGAACCCGGACAGTTATCCGACCGGGCAGGAGTGGGCGCAGCAGTATCTGCAGCCGCTGGCCGAGGTCCTCGGGGAGCGGGTGCGGTTCGGCGCCCGGGTGGTCGGGGTGGCCCGGCGCGGGCGGGACCGGGTGGTCGACGCCGGGCGTGAGTCCGAGCCGCTGTCCGTGCACGTGCAGACCACGGCGGGAGAAGAGCGGATCCTCGCCCGCGCGGTGGTGGACGCGTCCGGGACCTGGGCGTCGCCGAACCCGCTGGGCGCGGACGGGCTCCCGGCGCTCGGGGAGCGTGCCGCGGCCGCCCGGATCGCCTACCAGGTGCCGGACCTGGCCGACCCGGACGTGCGGGCCCGCTACGCCGGCAAGCGGGTCGCGGTGGCCGGCAGCGGGCACTCCGCGCTGACCGCGCTGGTCGCCTTCGCCGAGCTGGCCGAGGCCGTGCCGGGCACCCACGTGGACTGGCTGCTGCGCCGCGGCGAGGTCGGGAACACCTTCGGCGGCGGTGACGCCGACCAGCTGCCCGCCCGCGGAGCCCTCGGCCGGCGCGCCGCCACGGCGGTCGAGGCCGGGCACATCACCACCGTGACCGGGTTCCGCACCACCGCGGTCGAGCAGACCGACGCCGGGCTGGTGCTCGAGTCCCTCGACGGGCGCCGGCTCGCCCCCGTCGACGAGGTCGTGGTGCTGACCGGGTTCCGGCCGGACCTGTCCTGGCTGTCCGAGGTCCGCCTGGACCTGGACCCGACGCTGCAGGCCGCCCGCGCGCTTGCCCCGTTGATCGACCCGAACGTGCACTCCTGCGGCACCGTCTACCCGCACGGCGCCCGCGAGCTCGCCCAACCCGAGCCCGGGGTGTTCCTGGTCGGGATGAAGTCCTACGGCCGCGCCCCGACGTTCCTGGCGATGACCGGCTACGAGCAGGTCCGCTCCGTCGCCGCCGCGATCGCCGGCGACCACGAGGCCGCCGAGCGGGTCGAGCTCGTCCTGCCCGAGACCGGGGTGTGCGGCGGGGCGGGGCTGTTCGACGACCCCGGGGCCGCCACCGCGACCGCCACCGCGACGACCGCCACCGCGGCCTCGGAGGGCGGGTGCTGCGGGCCGGCCGAGCCGGTCGGGGTGACGATCAGCCCGACCCAGGTCACCCTGAACGACTGACCGCTGTCCGTCCCGGCGCGGCCACAGCCACACCTCGCCCGTCATCCCTCGCCAGTCAGCGGGCGATCTGGCCGCGCCGGGCCTGCCGAAAGGCCACCGCGATGCCGACCGAGGAGACCACCACCGCACCCACCTCGTTGAGCACGGGCGGGCTGCGCCGGGTGCTGGTCGTGCTGTGCGTGACCGAGATCGTCAGCTGGGGCGTGCTCTACTACGCCTTCCCCGTGCTGGCCCCGTCCATCTCCGCCGACACCGGCTGGTCGGTCTCCACGATCACCGCCGGGTTCTCCACCGGGCTGGTCGTCTCGGCGCTGGTCGGGATCCCGGCCGGGCGCTGGCTGGACCGGATCGGGCCTCGCCCGCTCATGACCGTCGGCTCGATCCTGGGCGTGCCCGCGGTGGTGGGGATCGCGCTGGCGCCGAACCTGCCGTTGTTCTTCGCCGCCTGGGTGCTGGCCGGGGTCGCGATGGCCGGCACCCTCTACCCGCCCGCGTTCGCCGCGCTGACCCGCTGGTGGGGACCCCGGCGAGTCCGGGCGCTCACCGCCCTGACCCTGCTCGCCGGGCTGGCCAGCACGATCTTCGCGCCGCTGACCGCGGCCCTGCTCGGCGGCCTGGGCTGGCGGCACACCTACCTCGCCCTCGCGGTCATCCTCGCCGCGATCACGATCCCCGCGCACCTGTTCGGGCTGCGCGGCCCGTGGCCCGCCCCCGACCACACCGAGCACCACGGCACCGAGCACGCCCCGCGCGACGTGGTGCGCAGCCGGGCATTCCTGCTGCTGGTGCCGGCGATCGCGCTGGGCACGTTCGCCGCGTTCGCGGTCGTGGTCAACCAGGTCCCGCTGCTGATCGAGCGCGGCCTGTCGACCTCCGACGCCGCCTGGGCGCTCGGGCTCGGCGGGCTCGGCCAGGTCCTCGGCCGACTCGGCTACGGCCGGCTCACCACCGCGCTGTCGGTGCGGGCCCGGGCCGTGGTCATCCTCGCCCTGTCCGCCGCGGCGACCCTGCTGCTCGGGCTGCTGCCCGGCCCCGAGGTGCTGCTCATCGCCGCGGCGATGCTCGCCGGCGCCGCCCGCGGGGTGTTCACCCTGCTACAGGCCACCGCGGTCAGCGACCGCTGGGGCGCCGCCCACTACGGCCGGCTCAACGGGCTGGTTTCAGCCCCCTCGATGATCGCCACCGCCCTCGCCCCCTGGGCGGGTGCCGCGATCGCCGTCGCCCTCGGCGGCTACCCCGGCGTGTTCGTCCTGCTCGCCGGGATCGCCGGCCTGGCCGCGCTTCTCGCCGTCGGCACCGTCCCCCGCCGCAGGGGCTCCGACCCATCCGTGCCCCGACACCTCGACGTCTCGTCCACGAGGCCGCACTCTGCGGCCGGCCCGGACGAGGTGGATCAACGCTGATCCGACCAGGAGGTGCAGCCATGTTCCAGAACACCACCACACCCAGTGGCACGCCGGGCGTCGCAACCGACCCGGCCCTCCGTGCCCGCGTCCGCACTCCCGATGCGGCCCGATGAACACCCGGCCGCCGGTCCCGGCCTTCAGCACGGCCGGGCTTCCGGAGCCTGAAGACGTCGGAGCCCCGGTCACGACCCTGGGGACTGTGCCGCCTGCTGCATCGTGCGGTTCCTCGGGCCCCTGGTCCTGCTCACCGCGGCCGCCGGCGTCGCCGCCACGACCGGGCTGCTCGTCCTGACCGCGATCCTGTCGGCAGCCGCGGCGGTGCTCTGGCTGGTCTTGAACTGGCGCACCCGGCACGATGCCCCGCACCGCTGCACCGGCCGGGCCTGCTTCTGCGACTGACCGAAGCGGGTTGAGCTAGCCTCGGACCGCGAGTTCGACGAGCGTCGAAGTTCACACGCTGTTCGCTTGGCCACCGATTCGACGCTCGTGAAGATAGACGGGTGTCGAAACCGCTCCCGCTGCTGGTGTCCTCCCCGGCCAGCAACCAGGCACTCAACGCCGAGGAGGCCGTCGAGCTGGCGGCCGCGTTCAAGGCCCTCGGCGACCCGGTCCGGCTGCGCCTGCTCTCGCTGATCGCCGCCCACGAGGGCGGGGAAGCCTGCGTGTGCGACATCAGCGGCGCGTTCGAGCTGACCGGGCCGACGATCAGCCACCACCTCAAGGTGCTGCGCACCGCCGGCCTGGTGACCAGTGAACGCCGCGGTACCTGGGTCTACTACCGCGCCCGCCCCGAGGTCATCGGCCAACTCGCCGACGTCCTGGTCCCCCTCGGCACGCCCCTGGCCAGCACCTGCGCCCCCGACGAAAGTGAACTCCCCGCATGAGCGCCACCCCCGACACCGAGACCGGGCAGCCCGGTCCGGCCGACCAGCCGGTCGTCAAGAAGCTCTCCACCCTCGACCGGTTCCTGGCCGTCTGGATCCTCGCCGCGATGGCCGTCGGCCTGCTCGCCGGCCGGCTCATTCCCGGACTCGGCGAGGCACTGAACGCCATCGCCGTCGACGGGATCTCCCTGCCGATCGCCCTCGGCCTGCTGATCATGATGTACCCGGTGCTGGCGAAGGTCCGCTACGACCGCCTCGACACCGTCACCGGCGACCGCCGCCTGCTGACCACCTCGCTGATCCTGAACTGGGTCCTCGGGCCCGCGCTGATGTTCGCCCTGGCCTGGCTGCTGCTGCCGGACCTGCCCGAGTACCGCACCGGACTGATCATCGTCGGGCTCGCCCGCTGCATCGCCATGGTCATCATCTGGAACGACCTGGCCTGCGGCGACCGCGAAGCCGGCGCCGTCCTGGTCGCGATCAACTCGATCTTCCAGGTCGTCGCCTTCGCCGGGCTCGGCTGGTTCTACCTGTCCGTGCTGCCCGGCTGGCTCGGCCTGCCGCAGGCCGACCTGAACATCTCCGCCTGGCAGATCGCCAAGTCCGTGCTGATCTTCCTCGGGATCCCGCTGGTCGCCGGCTACCTCACCCGTCGCTTCGGGGAGAAGGCCAAGGGCCGCGCCTGGTACGAGGAGAAGCTCATCCCGCGGATCGGGCCGTTCGCGCTCTACGGGCTGCTGTTCACCATCGTCGTCCTGTTCGCGCTGCAGGGCGACGCAATCACCTCGCAGCCGCTGGACGTCGCCCGGATCGCGCTGCCGCTGCTGGCCTACTTCGCGATCATGTGGCTGGGTTCCCTGGCCCTGGGCAGGGCCGTCGGGCTGGGCTACGAGCGCTCGGCGACCCTGGCGTTCACCGCGGCCGGCAACAACTTCGAGCTCGCCATCGCCGTGGCCATCGCGACGTTCGGGGTCACCTCCGGGCAGGCCCTCGCCGGCGTGGTCGGCCCGCTGATCGAGGTCCCCGTGCTCGTGGCGCTGGTCTACGTCTCCCTCGCCCTGCGCAAGCGCTGGTGGGGCGCCCGCGCGGCCGCAGACCACTGACCGCCCTGGTGCTACGGACACCGTCCTGATCAGAGCCTGCCGATGACGCCACTCGAGGTCCGTCGCCACGACCGTCGGCCACCCCTGCTGTCCGACGTCGCCGTCTTGGAACGGATGGCGACGGACCTCGCCGCAAGGTTCTCCGGCTACTTCTCGGAGCAGACCATCTACCGCTACGTCTTCGAGTCCTACACCGCGTTGCGTCGCACGGCGAAGGTCACCACGCACCTGGTGTCGCTGACCCACCATTTCGCCACCGACCGACTCACCGCGCTCGCCCAGTCCGAAGGAGTCCTCATGTCCGACGTCCCCGAGGTTCTGTTCGTCTGCGTGCACAACGCCGGCCGCTCCCAGATGGCCGCCGCGCTGCTCGACCACCACGCCCAGGGCCGCGTCCACGTCCGCTCCGCCGGGTCGACCCCGGCCGACGAGGTCAACCCCGCCGTCCGCGAGGTCATGGCCGAGATCGGGCTCGACCTGTCCAAGGAGTTCCCCAAGCCGCTGACCGACGACGTGGTGCGTGCCGCCGACGTCGTGATCAGCATGGGCTGCGGCGACGCCTGCCCGGTCTACCCCGGCAAGCGCTACCTCGACTGGGACCTCACCGACCCGGCCGGCAAGAGCCCCGAGGAGATCCGCCCCATCCGCGACGACATCGACAACCGGGTCCGCGCGCTGCTCACCGAGCTGACCGCGCCCACAGCAACCCGATGACCAGCCCACGCCCGTCGGTGCTGTTCGTCTGCGTCCGCAACGGCGGCAAGTCCCAGATGGCCGCCGGGCTCATGCGCAAGGCCGCCGGAGACCAGGTCGAGGTCCACTCGGCCGGCACCAACCCCGGCGAGAAGATCAACACCTTGTCCGCCGAGTCGCTCGCCGAGGTCGGGGCGGACATGTCGGGAGAGAACCCCAAGCCCATCGACCCTGACCTGCTCGCCCGCGTCGACCTGGTCGTCACCCTCGGGCGCGAGGCCACCGTCGACGCGCCCGACGGGGTCGAGGTGCGCAACTGGGACACCGACGAGCCCTCCGAACGCGGTATCGACGGCCCCGAGCGCATGCGGCTGATCCGCGACGACATCGACCGCCGCGTCCGCGGCCTGCTCGACGAGCTCCTTCCGGTCGACGCGGAAGTCTGAGAAGCTGCGTCCTCGCCGCGCTGTCGTCGTCGGTTCCGGCAGGGGGCGCGGTACAGGCGCCAGGAGCGGCGGAGACATGACCACGACCAGCGGTGCGCGGAGGGCCGAACCCGTCACCGAGCAGCAGTGGCGCGAGGTCATCGCGCAACTGCGTGCGTTCGTCGGGCGGCGGATCGCGAACCCGGACCGGGCCGAGGACCTCGTCGGCGAGATCCTGCTGCGGATCCATCAGAACCTGGGGTCGGTCGACGACCGGGAGCGGCTGGCGCACTGGGTGTCGGGAGTCGCGCGCAACGCGGTCATCGACGAGTACCGGCGCGCCGGTCGGGCCCGTGAGCAGCTCGTGGCGGCGGCCGAGGACGGCGTCGTCGAGGAGCCCGACGACCCCGCGGGCGTGCTCGATGAGCTCGCCCCCTGCCTGCGGCCGCTGCTCGACGGGCTCCCGGGCGAGCAGCGCCGAGCCGTGATGATGATCGACCTCGACGGTGTGGGACAGGCCGAGGCCGCCCGCCGCGAGGGGGTGTCGCTGTCGGGGATGAAGTCGCGCGTGCAGCGCGGCCGGCGCCGGCTCGCCGAGCTGCTCGGGCAGTGCTGCACGCTGACGCTCGACGCCCGGGGCGTCCCGATGGACTACGAGCCTGCGCCGGGCCCGGATCGCGGCTGCGGCTGCGGTTGCCGCTGAGCGTGCCGCGGGGCCGGCGCCGGCTCGTGCCCACCGGCCTCACGCCTGGGGTCAGCCGCAGCAGCTGGCCTGCTCGTCGGCGTTCCCCGTGCAGCTCAGCTCGCAGACCGAGGTGGACGCACCGTCGGGGTTGACCGGGTTGTCGTCGGTGACGGCGTAGAACTCCCAGAAGCCCAGCGGCACGTCCGGCGCAGTGACGAACACCTTGTGCTGCTCGGCGTGGCAGCACACATCCTGCTCGGCGACCCGCGTCTGCAGCCCGGCCTCGACGAACCGCGCCAGCGCCGCGTCGACCTGCGCGGAGGTCTGCGCCTCGACGCCGAGGTGGTTGAGCCCGCCGCCGGCGCCGGGCTTCTCGATCAGCACCAGCTTGAGCGGCGGCTCGGCGATCACGAAGTTGGTGTAACCGTCGCGCCGCTTGTGCGGGTCGACCCCGAACAGCTGGGTGTAGAACGCCGTCGCCTCGTCGATGTCGTCGACGTTGAGGGCGAGTTGGAGCCGCGTGCTGGCCATCGTGACTTCCTCCCGTGAAGGGCCTGGTGTGTCGCCCTCTCTGACGTCGGCCCTGACGAACGGACGCAGCACGGTGCATCCGAGCCCACTGCGTCCGGTCACGTGGACCCGCCGCGATGCCGGTGAGGCCGCGCGTTTCGGGCGACGGCCACGACGAGGACGAGCACCGGCAGCGTCAGGACCGCCACGGTGCCGCCGAGCGCGGCGTAGGAGGTCACGGTGAGGATCAGCCCGGCGGCGACGCCTCCCGCAGCGCCGCTGAGGCTCATGATCGCGTCGACGACGCCCTGCACGGCCGGCCGCTGCTCCGGCGGGGCCGCCTCGGTGACCAACGACGAGCCGGCCACCAGCGCGGCCGACCAGCCCAGGCCGAGCAGTGCCAGAGCCCCTGCCAGCGGGACACTCGTACCGTGAGCTGCAGCGGTCGCCGTGCCGCCGGCGACGGCGATCAGCAACAGCCCGGCCGCGAGAACCAGTAGCGGGCCGGTCCGGTCGGCGAGCCAGCCGAAGGCGGGGGCCATCGCGAACATCCCCGCCATGTGCACGCTGACGACCAGGCCGATCAGCGTGAACGACGCCCCGTCGTGGTGCAGATGGACCGGCGTCATCGACATCAACCCGACCATCAGCAGCTGGGCAAGCGCGAGTCCGATCATGCCGACGCGAGCGCGCGGCGTGGTCCACAGCATCCGCCAGGACGGCGACCGTCGGACGGCCGCGACGACGCCTGCCCCGGGAAGCTGCTTGCGGGCGAGCAGCAGGGGGTCGGGCCGAAGGCCCGCGCCGACGACCAGCGCGGCGAGCCCGAACGTGACCGCGCCGAGCAGGAGCACGCCGGCCGCCGGCGCCCACGGCGATCCGTGTGCGGCCGGAACGGCAAGGGCCGGTCCGGCTACCGCTCCCAAGGTCGTCGCCCACATGACGACGCCGACCGCGTGGGCCCTCCGGTGAGGCGCGGCGAGGTCGGTCGCGGCGAACCGTGCTGCGAGGCCGGCGGCGTTGCCGGCGCCGAAGGCGAGGAAAGCGAACAGCATCAGGGGCCAGCTCCCCGTCGCGTTGCCGATCGCCGCGAGGCCGGCTCCGGCCGCCCCCGTGAGATAGCCCAGCATCAGGGCCGGGCGCCGGCCCGCCCGGTCCGCGATCCGGGCGATCACGAGCGCGGACGCGGCGGTGCCGAGTACCAGCGATGTGGTCGAGGCACCGCCGAGCGCGGCGGACCCGGACACGGCCGCCACCGCCACGGGCCCGACCGCGGCGGCAGTCGCGACAGCGATGCCCGCGACCCCCTGCGCGATGGTCAAGACCAGCAGCACACGCCGTTGGACATTCGGTGCGGTGTCGAGCCACGTGCTGCCCGCCGACCCGGCCGCATCCGGATGCGGGCCGCTGGCTCGGGGCGGAGGAGTCGTCCTCATCTCAGAGTGCTCCCTCTCAACGTCAGGACAGGGCGGACGCAGATGCAGACGCGAGCGGGAAGGCCTGGACGCACCGCACTGAGGCGGCGAGGTCGGCCAAGGCGCCTGTATGGTGATCACCCCTCGCCTCACGGGCTGGGCAGGGGGCCTCGCATGGCAGCGCTGGGTGCGGGAACCGGCGCACGCGAGCGCGGGTAGCAGCCTCGACGCCCCTTGCGCGCAGACACGGCGCGGCGGCCCCTTTCCCGCACCGACGCGTCCGGCTGCGTCCTTCGCCGTGGATCGCCGTACGTACGGGCATGACACGACAGTTGGAGATCCTGCCCGAGGACTTCGGCCGCGCACTGGCCGTCGTCGCCCACCCCGACGACCTGGAGTACGGCGCGGCGAGCGCGATCGCCCGCTGGACCCGCAACGGCACCTCCGTCGGCTACACCATGGTCACGGACGGCGAGGCCGGCATCGACGGTCTCGACCCTGCCGAGGCGGGGCCGCTGCGGCAGAAGGAACAGATCGCGAGCGCGGCGATCGTCGGGGTGGACGACGTGACCTTCCTCGGCCACCGCGACGGCGTCGTCGAGACCGGGCTGGACCTGCGCCGCGACATCGCCCGCCAGATCCGCCGCTACCGGCCCGAGGTGCTGGTGACGGCAACCTACGAGCCGACCTACGACATGGCCGGGAAGCGGATCATCAACCAGGCCGACCACCGCGCGGTCGGCGTCGCCGTGCTCGACGCCGCCCGCGACGCCGGCAACCGGTGGATCTTCCCCGAGCTCCTCGACGAGGGCCACGAGCCGTGGGCCGGCGTGCGTCACGTCTACGTCATGGGCGCCAACCCGCCCACACATGCCGTCGACGTGATCGATCACCTCGACGCCGGGGTCGCCTCGCTGCGAGCGCACGAGGCCTACCTGCGCGGGCTCGGCCGGGACTTCGACCCGGAGACCTTCGTCCACGCCGTGACCGCCATGGCCGGCCCGACCATCGGCGTGCGCCACGCCGTCGCCTTCGGGCAGATCCACCTGCAGGGCGTGTGAACCGAACCACGCCCGCACCCCGGAACTACAGCGTCCGGCGGAACGGCCCGCGCAGACCCAAGCAACAGAGAACGAGATCGTCCGAGGAGCCTGTCGAAGGAGAGGGACGTCATGACCAGCACGATCGACCAGGCCGCTGACCAGCAGCTCACGGCACGGCATCGTGCCCTGTGGGCCCCCGGCGACCACCCGGCCGTGGCCGCCGAGGAGATCCCGACGCACCGAGCGACACTCGTCGAGGCGGCCGGGGTTCGAGCCGGCCAGCGCGCCCTGGACGTGGACGCCGGGGCCGGCCGCACGGCGATCCCGAGCGACACCGGAGCCGGCACCCTGACCGGATCGGCGCTCAGCGGTCGGGACCGGGCGATCCTGCGAGCCGTCGGGAGCGGGACCGCGGAGGTCGTCGTCGGCGCCGAGCTCGACCTGTACCTCGAAGGACGCTGGTGCGCCGACCAGTTCGCCGCACACCGCCTCGCACACGCGGGGCTGATCGCGCAACAGGCGCCGGGCGCGATCGGCCAGCGCGTCCCCGCTCGTCTCACCGCTGCCGGTCATGCGCGGCTCGCGGCGTGATCGGGAGACAGACCACGAGAAGAGCAGTGGCGAACCCTGGCAGCTACACGCGCGTGGCCGGGCCGCGAACCCGCGTCAGCAGCCGGACGCTGACTCTTCCCAGAAGAACTCGTCTTCCTTGACGGTTCGGCTGCGTCCTTCCGCCGGGTCCGTCGTCAGTCGGAGTAGCCATGCGCCGACCTCCGACCAGGGGACCGAGATGACCGCGACCGCGATCGACACCCGCTCCAGCACCGGCGACGCCACGACCGAGCAGGTCTGGCGGGAGTTCGGCACTACGCTGCAGGCGTTCGTCAGGCGCCGCATCGACGACCCGGATCGCGCGGAGGACGTCCTCGGGGAGATCATGCTGCGGATCCACCGCAACCTCGACCGGGTCGAGGATCGCGAACACCTCACCCGCTGGGTCTACCGGATCACCCGCAACGCCGTCGTCGACGAGTACCGCCGCGCCGAGCGCGACCGTGCGCGCCGGGGCGTCCCGCTCGAGGACGCGCCCGGGGCCGCCGTCAGCATCGAGGACGAGCCACCGTCCGCGCTCGACGAACTGGCTGTCTGTATGCGTCCGCTGCTCGATCGCCTGCCGCCCGAGCAGCGCCGGGCCCTGGAGCTGTCCGATCTCGACGGGCTGACCCAGACCGATGCGGCCCGGCGCGAGGGTGTGTCGGTGTCCGGGATGAAGTCGCGGGTGCAGCGCGGCCGCCGTCGGCTCGCTGAGCTGCTCAACCAGTGCTGCCAGCTCACCCTCGACGCGCGCGGCGTGCCGATGGACTACGACCAGCCGGCGGACTGTCGCTGCGCCTGACGCGAACCGGGAGTCGGGTCACCGCCCACCCGGCGCCCCTATCCGACGTCGAGCCGGCCGCCATACGGCTCTCCACACCTTCCTGCTTCGCCACGCGACCAGACTCTGCTCGATCACGCTCTCGTCGTAGAGCGAGCCCAGCGGGAACCGGTGTTCTTCGGGAGTAGCGGCACCAGCCTGGGTGCAACACGCTTGTCCACTCACTCCGGTCGCGCTGCGTGTCACCCCTGCACGTCGAACATCAGAAGTGCGGCGCGAGCCGGAGGTCTCGCGCCGCACCACCACCGAGGCGGTCAGCTGCAGGCGGACGCGCCCCCACGAGGCAACGCCCGTCCGCCGCTCGTCGTGCTCACTGGCAGCCGCAGCCACCACCAGCGGTGGCCTCACTACCGCAGCAGGCGGACTTCTGACTGCTGTCGCAACAGGTGGTCTGCTTCTGCACGCTGCAACAGCCGACCGCCTCGGTCGCCGAGACTGTGGCACTCGTGCTCTGCGAACCCGCGGAACGGAACTCCTCGTTGGACATCTGAACTCCTTGCTCGGTGACTCGGACACCACCACAGACGCGAAAGGCAGCGAAAGGACGCACTTCGCCGCGCGGCTCGACGGGCAGTCCGAAACCGCGATCGCTGAGCCGCAGACCGCCCCGGGGCGTCGTGCTCCCGACGCTGTGAAGTTCGGTGTGCCATCCAACGCCAGCGAACTCGGCCCTCGACTTCGTCCCGCTCACCTGGGAGCACTCGGACGTAGCCCCGCGTCCGCCCTCGGCTCCAGCTCAGCCGTTGATCCTGGTCCTCCGCGACGCCGAGGTCGCCAGGCCGTCACCGCACTCGGCGGCGACGACCTCACCGACACCGGCCAGGTCATCGACGCCGACCATCTTCGGGACCGGCCTAGCGAACCAATGAGATGTTCGGGTCACAACAGGCCAAACACGGCCTGCATGCCGAGCCCTGTGGCGGCCACTGCGACCCAAAGCAGCCCTCCGAATAGCAGCGGGCGGACTCCTGCGGCGCGCATCTCAGAGAATCGTAGATTGAGTCCGATTCCGGCTAGGGCGGTGGTGAGGAGGAAGGTGCCGATCAGGGACAGGGGTTCATGCCAGCCCGAAGGGATCAGACCGAGGCTCTGCATCGCGGCGGCGGCGAGGAATCCCAGCAGGAACAGAGGAACCACCTTCCTCCAGGGGATACTGCGCAGTCCTTGTCCTTCGATCCGTCGCCGGGCCTTCAGGGCACCGAGCGCTATCACGATTGGAATCAGTGTAAGCGTGCGGGTGAGCTTCACTACGATGCCGTGTTGTCCTGCCTCGTTGCCGTAGGCGACCGACGCAGCGACTACGGACGAGGTGTCGTTGATAGCCGTTCCGGCCCAGAGCCCGAAAGCCTGCTGGTCCAGACCGAGCAGGTGGCCGAGAGGAGGGAAGAGCAGAACGGCGACGATATTGAATGTGAAGATGACACCGACGGAGTAGGCGATGTCTGCGCGCTTCGGTTGGATGACTGCCGAGGTAGCGGCGATTGCCGAGGCCCCGCATATCCCAGTGCCGACGGCGATGAGGGTCTGGCCGTCGCCGCGCACACCAAGGAGCCGCCCGATCAACCAGCCACCGCCCAGGGCCACGGCCAGCGTGCTGAGCATGACCGGTAGCGAGCCCAGTCCGACGTCGGCGACTTGGGCCAACGAGAGCCCGGTGCCATAGACGACGATCGACAGCTGGAGGACGGGGCGGGAGGCGACGGCCAGGCCCGGGTCGAGCCGGGCGCCGGGTTTCACGAGCGCGCCCACAGCGGCACCGAGGACGATCGCGACGACTGGTCCTCCGACAAGGGGAACCGCGCGGCCGACGAGCGTAGCCACGCCGGCCACGGCCATGGCCAGGAGCAGCCCGGGGCCGAGACGGCGCAGGATCGAACCGGCCCGTCTCGCAAGGACGGCGGAAACCGCGTGCTGTCTGGGACCGAGCTCGGGTCGCGTGTAGCGGATGCCGCCTGCTGACTCAGCGGGCACGATCATCGGGGCTCCACAAGGCAACGAGGGTGGCGAGGCGAGCGGTAACGGTGGGCGGCAGCGCACACCGCCCCCAGGACCGCTCACGCGGCAACTGCTTGGCCACATGCACGTCCAGGGGGCAGCAGGCATCGGTAGCGCTGGTCGTTGGGACGGTCAGGCCGACAGCAACCCGGAGTGGGTGCCAAAAGTCCGCCGGCTGTACACCAGCGGCCTCCGCCCGGCCGTGTCGACGGCGGTGACGAGGCAGAACAAGACCACGTGATCTCCGCCGTCGACGAAGTCCACCACCTCGCCGGCGATCCAGCCGGCGTTCCCGTCAAGCCGTGGCAGGCCGGCATCGAGGGCCCACGCCGTTCCGGCGAACTTGTCATCGCCCTTGCTGGCGAATCGCATCGCCAGGGCGTCATGGCCCTCGGCGAGCAGATTGATCCCGACGCGGCGGGTGTCGTGCACCGCCGCCAGCAGTCGGGATCCGCGGTCGAGGGCCACGCAGACCATCGGCGGGTCCAAGGACAGTGAGCAGAACGCGGTCACTGTTGTTCCGTGCGGACCGGCCTCGGTCGTGGTGGTCACCACGGCGACCTGTGCGCACACCTCGCCCATGATCGACCTGAACCGTTCCCCGGACACGGGAACAGCGGCTTCGTTGGTGGTGATGGTCATCGGGCCTCCTCTGCGGTGGTAGTGGTGGGAAGAGACGGGGGCGGTCGCGCAGACAGCACGCCTGCTGCTGCGGTCAGTCCCGAGGTCCAGCGGCCGGGGACCGGCACCGGTCAGCCTGCGCTCTCCTCGAGTGGCAGCGCGTGCCCCATTCGCTCTCGCTTGGTGCGGAGGTAGCGGAGATTGTGCGTGGTGGGCGCGGTCGGCAGGGCGACGCGCGCGACGATCTCGATATCGTGGCCACCGAGCCCGGCGTACTTGGCGGGGTTTCCGGTGATCAGCCGGACGCGCGGCACGCCGAGATCACCGAGGATCTGGGCTCCGGCGTCGTAGGAGCGGGAGTCGACGGGTAGGCCTTGCGCGATGTTGGCGTCGACGGTGTCGAGGCCGCGCTCCTGCAGCGCGTAAGCGCGGATCTTGTGCGCGAGACCGATCCCGCGGCCCTCCTGCCCGCGCAGGTACACGACTACGCCGGCGCCCTCGGCCACGATCGCCTCCAGTGAGCGCTCCAGCTGGGCACCGCAGTCGCAGCGCAAGGAGCCGACGATGTCGCCGGTGAGGCACTCGCTGTGTACCCGGACGAGGGCGCCTCGGGCGCTGCGGCCTGCTGCGGCCGCATCCCCATACACGAGAGCGAGGTGCTCGGTGCCGTCCACGCAGGAGCGGTAGGCCTCAGCTCGGAACTCGCCGAACACCGTCGGCATGGCCGCGCTCGCGACGTGCTCGACAAGACGCTCGGTTCCGCGTCGGTGACGGACCAGATCGGCGATGGCAAGCATCGGGATGCCATGCTCGGTGGCCAGAGCGCGCAGGTCCGCGCCGCGGGCCATCGACCCGTCGGGGGCGACGATCTCGCCGATCACACCGACGGGTTCACGGCCGGCCAGCCGTAGCAGGTCCACCGCAGCCTCGGTGTGCCCGGCCCGGGCCAGCACGCCGCCCTCACGGGCACGCAGGGGGAAGACGTGACCGGGCCGGCGCAGCTCGGCGGGGGTCGTCGCCGGATGGGCCAGAGCTCGTAGCGTCGTGGCGCGATCGGCAGCGGACACCCCGGTTCCGGCACTGACGTGGTCCACGGTCACGGTGAAGGCTGTCCCGTGGGTGTCCTCGTTGTTCAGGACCATCGGAGGTAGCCGCAGCGCGTCGGCTCGGACGCCGGGCATGGGGGCGCACAGAATTCCGGTGGTGTGCCGAACCAGGAACGCGACCTGCTCAGGTGTGGCGGTGGCGGCGGGCAGGACGAGGTCGCCCTCGTCCTCCCGGTCGGGATCGTCGGTGACGATCACCATGCCGCCCGCGGCCAGCGTCGAGACCGCGCGCTGCACGGCTCCGGTGGCCGGCAGCGCGGCCACCGGTCGCGGGTTGGTGCTGATGTGCCTCATCGCGGTCGCTCCTGGGTCTAGACGTACTCGAGCTCACGCTGCCCGGGGAGGCGCTCCTCCGCGAACAGGGGCATGACGAGCTGCCCGAACCGCTCCGCCTCGCGGGCGTGCGGGTAGCCGCTCAGGCAGAAGCTGGTGCAGCCGGCGTCGATGAACCGGCGCAGGGTCGCTGCGACCTGCTGCGGGTCACCGACCACCGCGACGCCCGCGCCCTCGCGGACGGTGGCGATCCCGCTCCACAGGTGATCGTCGATCATGTGGTTCTCTGCGCGGGCCAGTTCTTTCATCCGGTCGTTGGCCCGGGACTGGTCCCCGGAGGCCTGGCGCGCCGCGCGCAGCTCGGGCGTGGCGTCGGCAATGAGTTCGTGCGCCGCCGCCCACGCCTCCTCCTCCGTCTCGCGGACGATCACTTGCAGGCGCATGCCGTAACGAAGGGTCCGGCCCTGCGCGGCTGCACGGCTGTCCATCTCCTGCACCCGCTCGGCGATCGCATCCGGGGTGTCGCCCCAGAACAGCTGCACGTCGGCGTGCGCGGCGCAGAGCTGCTTCGCCGCTTCCGACAGGCCGCCCAGGTAGAGGGGCGGGTAGGGCTTCTGCAGCGGCTTGGGCTTGACGAGGATCCCGTTGGCGCGGAAGAACTTCCCCGCGAAGTCGAAGGGCTCGTCCTCGGTCCAGGCGCGCTTCATGACGTCCAGGGCCTCGCCGAACAACTCGTAGCGCTCGTCATGGCCATAGAAGGAGCCGTCGGCCTCCAGCTCGGAGGAGGTGCCGCCGGCGATCAGATTGACCCGGACGCGGCCCCCGGAGAGCTGGTCGAAGGTCGACAACATCTTCGCCATCACCGTCGGGGCGATGAACCCGGGGCGGGCGGCGACGAGCGGCGCGATCCGCGTGGTCCGAGCGGCGATCATCGCGCAGGTGATGTAGGCGTCCCAGCAGTTGGTCTGCACGGGTACGAGGAGGTACTCGAACCCGGCGTCCTCAGCCTTCTGCGCGACGTCGGCGAACAGCTCCATGCCGGGCTCGATCTCGGCGCCGGGGCGCCCGAACGCCGTCGTGTCGCCCCAAGTCGGAATGAACCAGCCGAATTCGATGGTCACGTCCACCCTCCGCGGTGTGCACCGGTGCTCACGTCGCCGACGACGACGGATCGGACTGGCAGCGCCGCACCCCGGGTCCGGGGCCGCTCCGCCCTCGGGATCGACGCTAACTACGGGTCGGCAGACGGGTCCAAGCCGAGCTACTTGTGCGGGGCATACGGACGGCTTATCGTCACGAACGCGGACGTCGGAACGGGGGCGGACGTGGAGGTCCGGCAGGCGCGGCACTTCCTGGCCGTCGTCGACCATGGGACGACCGGGCGGGCGGCGGCGGAGCTGCACATGACGCAGCCCGCCCTGTCGCAGTCGATCGTGGCGCTGGAGCGCGAACTGCGGGTACGGCTGTTCCTGCGCTCGACCCGGGGGATGGCGCTCACGCCAGCGGGGGAGGCGCTCATCGGGCCGGCGCGTCGGCTCGTCGAGTCGTCCGTGCGGGCTGTCGCGGCGGTCGAGCAGAGCATTGACGTCCCGCACGGGACGCTCAACGTGTCGGTCATGCCGGCGCTCGCGGCGACTCCCGTGTCGACCTGGATCGCGTGGTTCCGCGACGCCTACCCGCAGGTCTCCGTCCGCCTCTCGCCCTACTTCGGTGACGAGACCGTGACCAGGGTCTTCGACCGCGACCATGCTGAGGTCCTGGTGTCGTTCGTCGGCGAACCCGGACCCGGCCGGGTCCAGCGAGTGGAGGTCGGCTCCCAGGAGATGGTCGTCGCCCTGCCGCCCGGGACCCCGGTGCCCGACGGGCCGACGGTGCAGCTGGAGGACATCGCACACCTGCCGTTCGTCGTCGCGCCACCCCACACTTCGATGCAGCGGATCTTGCAGGATGCCTTCGACAAGATCGGCTCCACGCTGTCGGTGGCCGTCGAAACGCCCTTCATGGACACCATGCCGGCGCTGGTCGCCGCCGGGGCGGGATGCGCCATCTTCCCGGCACGCGGAGCGGAGACGCTGCGCGCGCTCGGGGCGGTCGTCAAGCACCCCGAGCCCCCGATCGACCGGCCCTACTACCTGTTCTACGCGGCCCACCGGCTGTCCTACGCCGCCCAGGCCTTCATCCGGACGGCGACGTCCGAAGGCTGGCCCTGGCGGCCGTCTTCATAAGCGTGGCCTATAGGGGCCGTACGGACGTCGCATTGGAACTACGGCCACGGCGCAACGCAGGATGTACTCGCTTCCGGCCCACCGCTTGGCCGGGGTTCGCTGCGGGCACCCGGCGAGCAACGCCGGACGACGCCGCCGCGACGGGCCGAGTACGTCCGAACCGACAAAGGGAGCGTCAGCGTGGACGCCAACACCGAGCAGGTCCAACCAGAGCAGCGGGACCAGGACCCGGAACAGGCCGCGCCGCCCGGGCGACGGATCCGCAGCGTCGTCGCCGCGAGCACGGTCGGCACGGCGATCGAGTACTACGACTACTTCATCTTCGGGACAGCTGCCGCGACCGTCTTTCCGCCACTGTTCTTTCCCGACTTCAGCCCGGCGGCGGGAACACTCGCCGCGTTCGGCGCCTTCGGAGCCGGGTTCCTCGCGCGGCCGCTCGGCGCCGCGGTCGCCGGGCACTTCGGTGACCGCATCGGCCGAAAGGCGATGCTGGTGGCGACACTGCTGGTCATGGGCGTGTCAACGTTCTGCATCGGCCTGCTCCCGCCGTATGCGACCATCGGGATCTGGGCTCCGATCCTGCTCGTCCTGATGCGGCTGGCGCAGGGCTTCGGGGTTGGTGGCGAACTTCCCGGCGCCCAGCTGATGTGCGTGGAGCATGCGGGCCCGCGGCGTCGCGGTTTCTACGGCAGCTGGCCGCAGAGCGCCTCACCAATCGGCCTCGCGCTGTCGACCGGCGCGTTCGTCGTGATCGGCGGGCTGATCAGCGACGAGCAGTTCGCCCAATGGGGCTGGCGAATCCCCTTCCTGTTCAGCGGTGTCCTCGTGCTGGTCGGGATTTTCGTGCGCCTCAAGACTCACGAGAGCCCGGAGTTCGAGCGAGCTCGCCAGCGCCAGAAGAACGAGGTCGCACCACTACGCGAGTTCGTGAAGCACAACCGACCTGCTGCTCTGCGCGGCATCGGCATGTACCTGGGCGTGACGGTGATCTACTACCTCGTCACGACCTTCATGATCTCCTACGCGACGGGCACCCTCGGCATGCCGCGCTCCACGGTCCTCAACGTCGTGCTCTGCTGCCAGCCGATCTTCTTCGCTCTCTGCCTCACGGGCGGCGCGGTCTCGGACCGCATCGGCCGGCGCGCGGTGTACGTGATCGGCACGCTCGGAGCCGGGGTGGCGGCCTTCCCGGCCTTCGCCCTGATTGACCAGGCCACGACGACGGGCCTGCTGCTGGGCACCCTGCTGCTCGGCGGATTCCTCTTCTTCTACGTCGGCGCCCAAGGCGCCTTCTTCGCCGAGATGTTCGATGTGCGGGTCCGCTACACAGGTACATCCCTCTCGATCGCGCTCGCGACGCTGGCCGGAGGGGCCTTCACCCCGGCCGCCGGCACACTGCTCGTGCAGTGGTTCCACGGAGGCAGCACTGGTGTAGCCCTCTTCGTGATCGCCATCGCGGTCATCGCGGCGGCCTCCGCAGCAGCGGGGCGCGAGACTCTCCCGACCAGGAGGGTGGCGGCCTGAGGGCGGTTGTGGCTGCGTTTCGACAAGAGAAATCGGAACCACAGAACACCCGCTGAGCTCAACACCCACGGCGGCGCTCCACCCGGATCATCCGGTGGACCGCCGCCGTGGTGTTGTCGGCGATTATGCCGGACGTTCGGGAACAAGATCGGCGGCCGCGACGCACGAGGGTGGCTCGTCCGGCCGAGCGCAACTCAAGCCGACGATCGGCAATGGGCACCGCCGATGCGCTCGCGGCCGCACTCCGGGCGTCAGCGCCCCACTCAGCCCGCGAAGGACGAAACCAGAGCAGCAATATGCACCCGGACACACCTAGCCGGCCGAGACACAACATCGGACGAGCTGCGGAGATCTTCAGCGGCCTCTCGAACTCGCAGTAATTACCGGATTGCACCGTGTCGCCGGTTCCACGTAGCCGCAGTCAGGTAGGGTGGCCCCCGGGGATCGAACCCTGAACCCGCGGATTGAAAGAGCGTGGCGTAGCGCCCCTCACCTGGATCCTGCAGGTCAACGCAGCGTCGTGCGGTCGGTGCTGTACTCGTTGGCATGTCTTCGGGAACTTTCGCAGTCATCGCCGCAATCATGCCGATGATCTTCAAGTCCAAACGGGCGATCATGCTGGCACCTCTACCTGTCCCAGGCAGGTGGGCGGCCTCGCCCTCGTGCAACCATTCTCGGCTCGTGTCGAGAGCCAGGATTACCTCGCCGCGGCACCTCCCACTTCGCGTCGGGTAGGTCGGCAAGTAGCTCGCCGAACGCCTTGCGCGCACCGTCCTTACCACGCCGCACGCCATGGGTAGGGATGAAGACCGCGTCGTCGGTGAGATCAGCCACGATCTCGTCGACTGCGTCGACATGAACGACGTGGGCCGACGCAAAGGGGATCCAGGTTCAGGCCTTGGAGCTCAGCAACTCGGTGAGGTTGTCGTCGACCTCCTGCAGGTAGGACTGCTCGAACCCGAAGAGACCGAAGTGGCCGGCGATCGAGTGCAACACCCGGAGTTCGCTGTTCGGCACCAAGGCTTGCTCCGACCTGCAGTCGCGAACCGGGAAGAACATGTCCTCGTCGATCGGCATGACAAACATCTTGGCCGTTATCCGGCCGAGTGCGGCTGCGAGATCCCCATCGGTGTTGCGGGAGACATCGCCGCGCTGCCATTTCCAGCCCTGCACGAGTAGCGAATTGGGGTCCATGGCGGCGAAGACAGCGCGGATGAACCGGTCCTTGAACTCGATGGCGCTGTTCCAGGTAACGTCGGGGAGCTCGATGTTGCGCCAGAACTCGGTCCGCCAGAACTCGGTGGACAGGCCCATGACCGCCCAGATGTCGGCATGCCGAGCCAGGCCACGGCCGACGTCGGTGTTCGACGTGTATTCGCCACCATTCCAGCCCGGGTCGTCGGTGATCGCATCAAGGAGAGTCTGCGTGAACAGGAAGTCGTGCGGGGTGTTCTTCGCGGTGCCGGCGATCGCGGCCGCTCGCAGCACTTTGTCCGGGAAGCGGACGACCCATTCCCAGGTCTGCTGGGCGCCCATCGAGCCGCCGACCACAGCGTGCAGCCGCTCGATCCCGAACCGCTGTCCGAGCAACTGCTCCTGAGCCCGAACATCGTCACCTATGCGCACCTTCGGAAAATTCGACATCGCAATATCACCCTCGGTGTTGTGCGGCGATGTCGAGAGCCCGTTCCCAATCTGGTTGATGACGACGATGAAGTACTTGTCGGGGTCCAGCGCTCGTCCCGGCCCGATGTAGACCTGTTCCCACGTCAGGTGCGTCCCGGAGAACCACGTCGGGATACAGATGGCGTTGCCTTTATCCTCGTCGAGGGCCCCGAACGTGGCGACGGCTAATTGTAGGTCGGGAATGACCCCGCCGTCCTCGAGTTCGAACTCCCCCAGGCTGTACAACTCGTACGGCCCCTGCATCTCAGGGGTGTAGAAGGGGTTCGCCAAAGCCATCGCCGACCTCCCTGTTCGTGCTGTCCGAATTCGTCAGCAGTGCGCCGACCGGCGCTCCGCACTGCCCTCGACGGCCGGCTCGGCGAGCTCGACGTGCGCGTGACCCCCGGAGACCCAGACACGGCGGTGGTGCCGCTCGTCCGCCGGCTCGAACATGCTCCGGGCTGCATCCGCGGCCCGCGCCAACCGCCCGTCGGTGAACGGGTCGGACCCCGTCACCTCGGTGGCGACCCGCCTGACACCGGCTTCTGCGACACTCCGCGCGAGCCCCAACGAGCCGCCGGCAACGGTGGCGGTGGCACCGGCGACCGCGCGGGTGGCCTTGGCCCCCACCGCCGCGGACCCCACGACCAGACCCGCGGTCAACCCGACCCCGGTCGCGGAGGCGGTCAAGGCCGCTCCTGCCGTCACGCGAGCGGCAGCAGCGAGGCGGGACAGCACCACCGGCCCTCCTTACCCGCGACGACGCACACAGGCCGATTACCCGCCCACACGGCCGACACTCTGGTCTCGACCCGACAAAGTCCCCCGGCACCCCCCATAACGCGCCCGATCGTCGACGACCGACCCCGCCACTCCGCCCCGCCGCGCGTCCCCGCGCACGGCTGCTCGGACACCCGCCCGACACCGAGCTCGACGCCAGGGCCGCGGCGGCAATGGCGCTGTCGGCGCTGGTGATCGGCCAGGACGCCGAGCGGCGAGGCCACGGACGGCACCGACGGCGGTGGCGGATCGCGCGACAGCGGCGCCGGGGCCGGGTGCTGCACTGGCGATCCACATCTGGCCTGGAGTCGCCGATGAGCTTTGCTGCTCCTTCGCCTGGCAGGTCCGTCCTGTCTTGCTCGAGTCGGAACGATCTCGTCCGTCCCGACGGCGCGCAGGGCAGGTGGCGCTGCAGCGGCCGGCAGTCCCTACGGGTCCTTGACTACTCGGTAGGGCGGGGCGACTGTTGTGATGTGGGTCACCACATGCGCAGGAGGCAAGGATGCCGCTGGATCCACAGGCTCAGGCGGCGCTCGGGCATAGGCGCGAGGCCGGCAGGTGACCCTTCCAGCACCTGACGGTCCAGGAGGCTCGCCAGACTGCATGGGCGTTCGTCGACCTGCAGGGCTCGCCGGTGTCGGCTGGATCAGGGCAGTCGGCTCGACGAGCCGAGATCGCGACGGAATCCCGTGCGCGACGTCCGTTTCCGGTCAATAAACACCTTGCGTGGTGAAGGAGCAAGACCATGAGCACGACAACTGATGTTGTCGAGGAATTCGACGTTCTCGTGATCGGAGCCGGTTTCGCCGGCATCTACCAACTCGACCGACTGCGCGGCCTTGGTCACTCCGTGAAGATCCTCGAGGCCGGCCCTGAACTCGGCGGGATCTGGTACTGGAACTGCTACCCCGGTGCCCGGGTCGACACCGAGGGCCCGATCTACCAGTTCTCCCGCGACGACCTGTGGAGGGACTGGGAGTTCACGGAGCTCTACCCCGGCTGGAACGAGGTTCGCGACTACTTCGCCTACCTCGACCGCAAGCTCGACATCAGCAAGGACGTCCGGTTCAACACCCGGGTCACGGCGGCGCACTTCCACAGCGGCCACAACCAATGGGTGGTGCGCGCGTCGGACGGCACGACCATGCGCTGCACCTACCTCGTGGCCTGCCTCGGGTTCGCCTCCAAGCCGTACATCCCGCAGATCCCCGGCCTGGCTCAGGACACTTTCGAGGGACGTTGGCATCACACAGCCCTGTGGCCGCAGGAGGGGCTGGACTTCACCGGCAGGCGGGTCGCCGTCATCGGGACAGGGGCGAGCGGCGTCCAGGTCGTCCAGGAGACCGCCGGCGAAGCCGTGCAGCTGACCCTCTTCCAGCGCACGCCGAACCTGGCGCTCCCGATGGGTCAGCGCAAGCTCGGCCCCACCGATCAGGCGGCCATCAAGGCCACGCTCCCCGAGCGGTTCGAGTCTCGCGGTCAGACGTTCGCGGGCTTCGATTTCGACTTCGAGCCCCGGAATGCGGTCGACCTGAGCCAGGAGGAGCGCACCGCGGAGTACGAGCGTCTCTGGCAGGCCGGTGGCTTCCGCTTCTGGCTCGCGACATTCCAGGACACGCTGTTCGACCCGAAGTCCAACGAGTACGCCTACGCATTCTGGCGGGACAAGGTGCGCGCACGGATCAACGACCCAGCGCTGCAGGAGAAGCTCGCGCCGACCACGCCACCGCACCCGTTCGGGGTCAAGCGCCCCTCGCTCGAGCAGCACTACTACGAGGCGTTCAACCAGGACAACGTGGCGCTCGTCGACCTCAACGACACGCCGATCCAGTCGGTCACCGAGCGCGGCATCCTGACCGCGGACGGGGTCGAGCACGAGTTCGACATCATCGTGCTCGCCACCGGGTTCGACGCCGTCAGCGGCGGGCTCACCGCGATCGACATCCGGGGCGCCGACGGGTCGCTGCTGCGCGACAAGTGGGCCTCCGGGGTGCGCACCCACCTCGGCATGGCCACGGCAGGATTCCCGAACCTGCTGTTCGCCTATGGCCCACAGAGCCCCTCGGGCTTCTGCAACGGCCCGACCTGTGCGGAGATCCAAGGCGAGATGATCGTCGAGACCCTCGAGCACTTGCTGAGCAACGGCCACCGGCGCATCGAAGCGACCCCGGCGGCCGAGGAGGAGTGGACCCACCACGTGGCCGAGTTGGTCGCGCCCACGCTCTTCCTCCATGCCAGGTCCTGGTACGTGGGCGCGAACATCCCCGGTAAGCCGGTCCAGATGCTCAACTACCCGGGCGGTCTCCCGCTGTACCGGGCGAAGTACGCAGAGTCGAAGGCGAACGACTACGCCGGATTCCAGGTCTCCTGAGCAGCGGGTGACGGGGCGCGCCCGCGGCGGCCGTCCCCGGACCACCTCTGCGCGCGCCGGGGCGCGCCGAAGACGCGGACGCGCCCCGCACGGGCTTCCAGGACACGCCCTGATCTGGGCTGGAGCCGCGTCGTCGCCGCCGAGGCCCTCACCCACCTCTCGACCCGAGTTCGCTACCGCCGCTCGAGTTGATCATCCCGCGGGTGATGACCACCGCGCCACCCCGTCCCGGCCGCGTCACCGGCGCCGACCGCAACGTCGTCAAGCCCTCTTTGTCCACCTCGAACAGCTAAGCGACCTGGCGACCCGATACGCCGAGCGAACTTCCTGCTTCGGAGCCGAGATCACCATGCCGCGGCGATCCTTGACTCTGCTGGCCTCACAAGACGGGCCCTACCCGAGCCCTTCCTCGGCGACATCGTTCCGCAGCTGGCCGACGGCGGGCTCCGGGCAGCGGCGGGGAGATCCACACCAACCGGCCGATCGGGTCCGCGATGACCTCCACGTTGAGCCCGTGGGCTCGCACGGGGCCTTCTTCGGTGCTGCCACAGGGACCCCTCCACGGCCAGGCGGCCGTGATCGTCAGTCTCTGAGCAAGCGCAACCTTACTGTTACAGCCAGACCCGTGGTTGCCAGCCCAACCGCAACGCCTGGCGTAGTTTCCGGGCTCCGTCCTCGATCGACTGGCGCCCGTTGTCCATGACCCCGGCCAGGTTTGCGGTGAAGGCGTGGATCTGGCCCTCGTAGCGCTGGACGGTCGCCTGCAGACCCGCCTCCTGCAGTCGGGCGGCATAGGCCTCGCCCTCGTCACGCAGCACATCGAACTCGGCGGTGATGACGTGTGCTGGCGGAAGCCCGGATAGGTCGGTTGCCCGCAGTGGCGACGCCCGCCAGTCCTCGGCCTGGTCCTCGCTGGGCAGGTAGTGCCGGTGGAACCACTTCATCAGGTCGGTGGTGAGGAAGTAGTCCTGCCCGTTCGCCGCGTATGACGCCGTGTCGTAGCGGACGTCGGTCGCAGGGTAGATCAACAGCTGGTATGTCAGGGACGGGTAGCCTTGATCGCGCGCCATCAGCGCGACCACGGCCGCGAGGGTGCCCCCGGCGCTGTCGCCCGCGACGGCGATCCGCTCCACGTCCCCGTTGAGTAGTGCGGCGTTGTCCGCGACCCACCTCGTCGCGGCGTAGCAGTCCTCGACCGCGGCCGGGAACGGGTGCTCGGGCGCGAGCCGATAGTCGACGGAAACGACGACGGCGTGTGCCCGGTTCGCGATGACGGTGCACGGCCCGTGCACCACCTCCAGACTGCCGAGGACCCAGCCCCCGCCGTGGAAGTAGACCACGATGGGGAACAAGCCGTGGCCATCAGGGGTGTAGATGCGGACCGGCATGTCCCCGGCCGGGCCGGGAATGGTCTTGTCGACGATGTCGGCGACCGGCTCGGGCTGGAGCCCGCAGTCGGCGACCACGGCCTCGTAGGTCGCCCGCGCCTGGTCCACGGGCATCTCGTTGAGCGGTGGCAGTCCGGAGTCGGCGAGCCCCTTGAGCCAGGTCTCGGCCTGGGCGTCCAGCACCATGATCTTCCTCGTCTCGGGTCGTGATGGGAGGGTGCTCAGCTCGCGTGCAGCTCGAAGCCGTCGTAGCGCTCGGCCGCGTCATCGCAGAGCTGGCGGTAGGCGGGGAACCCGCCGCACCACGACAGCAGCATGCGCGGCTTGCCCTCGATATTCGTGCCGGTCCACCAGGACTCGGTCTCGGGGATGAGCGTGGCGTTCGCCGTGTCCTGGTGGAGCTGGACGAACGCGTCCTCGGCGTCCTGGCGGGGCTCGATGTAGTCATATCCCTGCTCGCGCATGTGCTGCAGGCAGGCGGCGACCCACTCACCCTGCTGCTCGATGAGCGTCGGAGCATTGGTCAGGATCGCCGGATTGAAGGGCCCGCAATAGAGCATGAACATGTTCGGGAACCCGTGGACCATCAGAGCCAGATAGTCCCGCGGGCCGTCGGCCCACTTCTCCCGCAGGCCCAGGCCTCCCCGGCCCTGAATGTCCAGGTCGAGCATCGAGCCGGTGAACGCGTCGAAACCGGTAGCCAAGATGATCACATCCACCTCGTACTCCGCGTCGGCGGTCCGGATGCCGGTGGGTGTGATCTCGGCGATGGGCGAGTTCTTCATATTGACCAGGCTGATGTTGCCCCGGTTGAAGGCGGAGTAGTAGCCGTGCTCGAGCGGTGGCCGCTTGGTGCAGAACGGGTCGCTCGGGGTCAACTGCTCGGCCACTTGCGGGTCGCGGACCAAGGTGCTGATCTTGGAGCGGAGGAAGTCCATGAACTGGTCGTTGGTGTCGCGGTTGGCCAGGACGTCGGCGAAGGTGGAGAAGGCTAGTGGGAACCCGCCCTTGCGCCAGCCCTCCTCGAAGATCTGCTGGCGCTCGTCGTCGGTGAAGTCGCTGCCCATGCCCTTGAAGTCCGCATAGGGGAACCCGCCGAAGTTGTCCCTGGCCTTGGCCCAGATCTCCTTGTGGTGGGCGTGGATCTCCGACCAGTCCTCGGCGTCGAGGCGGTGGTTGCGCGCCGGCAGGCTGTGGTACGGGTTGCGAGTGAAGGCGTAGACGTGTTCCGCCTGCTGGGCGATCACCGGGACCACCTGGACCGCGGTCGCACCGTTGCCGATCACCGCGACGCGTTTGCCCTGCACGTCCACGCCCTCGCGCGGGGTCTGCGCTGTGTGGAACCACTGCCCTTCGAAGCGATCCAGCCCGGGGAACTTCGGGATGTTGGGCTTGGACAGCAGCCCCACCGCCGGGATGAAATAGCATGCCGAGACGGTCTCCCCGCCGTCGGTGGTGATGTCCCAGCGATTGCGCGCCTCGTCGTATCGCGCCGCCGTCACCCGAGCTTGGAATGTGATGTTCCCGCGCAGGTCCTGCTTTTCCGACACCCACTGCAGGTAGCGCAGGATCTCCGGCTGCGCGGGGTAGCGCTCGGTCCACTCCCACTCGGCCAGCATCTTTTCGTCGAACCGGTCGGAGAAGCAGTAGACGTGGCTGTCGGAGTCGCTGCGCGCCCCGGGGTAGCGGTTCCAGTACCAGGTCCCGCCGACATCGCTCCCGGCTTCGAACGCTCGTGCCGACAGCCCCAGATCGCGTAGTCGGCGGAGCATGTACAGCCCCGAGAAGCCGGCTCCCACAACGACCGCGTCCACCTCGGTCCCCGGGCCCGTCCTGGTCTCGCTGACCTGTGCCTGCGTCATCGCGTCCTCACCACCCGCAGTCGCGCCTGAGCATGTGTCGTGCATCACAGCCTGCCGCTGGTGTCGAGAAGTGTGGCCACCCCATCCGGGTGGTCATCGCGCCATTTGGATAGTCATGTCGCCCGGGGACGGGCCGTTCGCCTCGTTGCTGCCTGCCGAAATCGCCGGGTGCAGCGGGAGCGCGAGCACAGCGTCCGCGCAGCGCTCGCCCCGCCGCGTGCACCACTCGCGCTCGCGGCCCGGCGACCTGCCCCGCCGACCACACGTCCACCCAAGCCGCCACGCGTGCAGAACATCCGCGACTTCGGCCCAAGGAGCCCCCGACGCCGCGTACCGACCGTCTGCCCGAGGCCGCTGCGCCGCGGTCAGCCCGGCCTACTTCCTCGCCTCCAGCGTGTAACGCACAGTCTGCGCGCGGATCCCTTCATCGGTGAAGACGAACGTGCCGATACCGTCGTTCATCTGCGCCGACTCCGAGACCGCCTTCCACTCGATGAAGAGACATCTGCGTCGGAACGTCCCATTCCGCATCCGGTAGGTCGGCTGTCCGCGCAGCATCTCGCCCGTCGAGTGACGCACCATGAACGCCACCTGCTCCGCGGTGATGGTCGCGGCGGCCGCGACCAGACAGCCGGGCGACCGCGCTCGGTGGCGCCGCGATCCTCCGGGCAGGCGAGCGGCTGCGCGCCAAGATCCTCCGGGTCGCCGGGCAACTCCTCGAGGCGTCGCCGGACGACTTGGACATCTCGGACGGCACCATCTCCGTTCGGGGCACCACGGGGCCCACGGTGAGGACGCGGGACGTCGGGGACGCCGCCTACCGACGGCTGCGTGACCGGCTCCCCGAGGACGAGATGCCGACCCTCGAGGAGGTCGACGTCTTCGACCCGGTCAACATGGCGACCTCGTTCGGCTGCGCCGCGCTGCTCGCCGAGGTCGACCCGGAGACCGGGACGGTGACCCTGCTCGACTGCCTGCAGGCCACGACTGCGGCACGGTGGTCAACCCGATGCTGGTGGACGGTCAGCTGGCCGGGGGCCTGGCGCAGGCGATGGGCGGTGCGCTGCTCGAGGAGCTCGTCTACGACGAGGACGGCCGGCTGCACACCGGCAGCTTCCGGGACTACCTGCTGCCCACGGCCAGCGACATCCCGCCGTTCCGCTTCTTCCACCAGGAGACGCCCGCCCCGGACATCCCGGGTGGGATGAAGGGGGTCGGGGAGGCGGGCACGATCGCCGGGGTGTCGCTCGTCGCGAGTGCCATCGACGACGCGCTGCGTGACCACGGCGTGACCGTGACACGCTTCCCCGTCACACCACCGCGACTGCTCGCGCAGATCCGCGAGGCCGCCGGGAAGGGAGGGGCACGGTGAAGCCGCCCGCTGTGGGATACGCCCGGGCCGGGGACGTCCAGGAGGTCGTCGCCATGCTCGTCGAGCACGGCACGGATGCCAAGGTGCTCGCCGGCGGGCAGAGCCTGGTGCCGATGCTGTCCTTCCGGCAGATCCGGCCGTCGTTCCTGGTCGACATCAACCGCGTCGAGGCGCTGGACTTCGTCCGCGACGAAGGGGAGAGCCTGCTGCTCGGCGCGACGACCCGGCAGCGCGACGTCGAGACGAGCCCCGTCGCCGCCGCCGCGGTCCCGCTGCTGCCCGAGCTCCTCGGTCACGTCGGGCACGTGACCAACCGCAACCGCGGCACGGTCGGTGGCAGCCTGGCGCACGCCGATCCGGCGGCCGAGCTGCCGACCCTGGTCACCGCACTGGGCGGTGAGCTGCTGGTGGAGGGCCCGCGCGGTCCCCGTACCGTCGCGGCCGACGACTTCTTCGTCGCGCCGCACCGGACCTCGATGGGGTTCGACGAGGTGCTCACCGCCGTCCGGCTGCCCCGATTGCCCGCAGGCACCGGGGTGGCGATCCAGCAGATCGCCCGTCGCCACGGCGACCTCGCCGTCGTCGGCGTCCTCGCGGCGGTCCGACTCGGCCCGGACGGTGCGATCAACCTGGTCCGGCTTGCCGCGAGCGGAGTCGGCCCGGTCCCGGTCCGGCTCCACGCCGTGGAGGCCGCTCTGACCGGGGTGGTGCCCACGACCGAGGTCCTCGACGCCGCGGCCGAGGCGGTGTCCGCCGCCGTCCGGCCGCCCGACGACATCCACGCCCCCGCGTCCTACCGGCGCGACATGGCCTGCCTGCTGCTGAAGCGGGCGGTCGGGGCGGCCCTCCGACGCAGCGAGGTGAGCGCATGATCAACAAGCAGACCGTGTCGATGACCATCAACGGGCACGTCTACACCGGCGAGGTCGAGCCCCGGCTCACCCTCGCGGACTTCATCCGCCGCCGCTGCGGGCTCACCGGCACCCACCTGGGTTGCGAGCACGGTGTCTGCGGGGCGTGCACGATCATGGTGGACCGCCGGACCGCACGGGCGTGCCTGATGCTCGCGGTGCAGGCCGACGGCTGCACCCTCACCACGGTCGAGGGCCTGGCCGAGGGGGAGCGGCTGACCCCGCTGCAGGAGGCCTTCTGGAACAACCACGGCCTCCAGTGCGGCTTCTGCACCCCGGGCATGCTGATGTGCGCGACCGAGCTGCTGCAGACCGACCCCGACCCCACGGCCGAGAAGGTGCGGACATGTCTGTCGGGCAACCTCTGCCGCTGCACGGGATACGACTCCATCGTCACCTCCGTCCTCAGCGCAGCGGAGCGGCTACGGAGCTGACGGCGCGCTTGATCCGCGGATGTGCCCGTCGTTCGGAGCCACCACGCCGACGGTCCCGGTCCGACGGATCGGAGCGAAGCTGGTGGATCGTGGCTGAGAGAGAACGGCTCCGCGGACAACATTGCCGGTTCGGACGACAGGACCCGACGTCGCCGTCGAGCTCGGCGGCGACGTCGGCGGGCAGCTCGGCGTGGTCGAGCAGCGGGCTGTGGCTGGTGGCCACGAGGGCGAGGGTCTTGTGATCACGACTCCCCGGTGATGCGAGCGAGCAGGAAGTCGAGGCGGATCTGGTTGAAGGTCTCGGTGTCCTCGTACTGCGGCCAGTGCCCGCACTCCTCCATCACGGCGAGGCGGCCGTTCGGGATCAGCGAGGCGATGCGCTCGCCCTCGTCGACCGGGCCGGAGGGGTCGTTGGTGGTCCAGATGACCAGCGCTTCGGCCTGGATCGCGCGCAGTCGTCGTCGCTGATCATGTTGCGCTTGCGGGCCTGTCTCTGCTGGTCACGACGGTCCTGGGGCTCGCGATCATCGTCGCCTGGCGCATCCCGGTCCCCGTCGGGGAGCTCATCCTCGGGGTGACCCCGGGATCCTCTGCCCGCCGGGGTGCGGCCCGGCGGGCACCGCCAGGCCGGGCGAGATCCGCCTACTCGTCGGTGAGCGTGCCCAGCGTGCGGAAGTTCAGGTAGTCGCCGAGGGTCAGCCCGACGTCGCCGAACGTCAAAACATCGCCCTCGGCCATCGAGAACTGCTCCATGGCGGCGAGCTGGAAGGTGCCGTCCTCGGCAGGGACGGTCTCGAAGAAGAGCTTGCGGACCCCGGACGGTGTGAGCAGGTGCGCGATGCGCTCGGACATCCGCGGAACGTACCCGCGCCGCTCGACGGCACTCCGCGACGCGGGTCACTCCGTCTCGTGGTGTCCACCAAGGTGGGGTGTGCGACCGGCCCGGTGACGGGCGGGGCGTAAAGGTGTACGGCGGCCACCGCGTGATCTTCTGGAGACCTCTCACAGTGCTTCAGAAGGACGACCACGCGATGCCGCTCCCTCCAGTATCGACCCGACCCAGTTCCTGCACGAACAGCTGTCCCAGGCCAGCCCTGACCTGCTGCGGCAGATGTTGACCACCTTCATCAACACGTTGATGTCGGCCGAGGCCGACGCGCTGTGCGGCGCCGGCTATGGCGAGCGCTCCGACGCTCGCACGAACACCCGCAACGGGCATCGGCACCGCAACTTCGACACCCGCGCCGGAACCCTGGATGTGGCGATCCCGAAGCTGCGCAACGCCTCGACGTCGCATGAATCCGTGCAATGACATTCTCGAACAAGACCGGTGAGGCGAAGTCGTTGACAAGCGGCAGCTGACGTGCCCCGACAACTGAAACACCATTTCACGAAGGCGTTGAGCCGCGGCAATCAGCGCACGGAGCGCACAGCTTGAAGGCTCTGAAGTGCAGTTGTGCTCGAGCTGCCTTCGTGCTCGCGGGAAACTGCCGGCTGCGCCACCACCAGCACGGACCTGAGGGAACCGGAAGATCACGCGTCAGCTCGAGCTGTCACGCACCACGCTGGCGCTCGACGGCTGAACCGGCAGCCCCATCGTCCGCTCGACCGGGATGCGCTTCCCGAGCGCCCGATACCCACTCCGCCCATGTACGACGAACCAGGCTCACCGAGATGCGGTCCCACCACACTCAGCAAGCCAAGACA
This sequence comes from Pseudonocardia yuanmonensis, assembly GCF_039542425.1. NCBI lineage: Bacteria > Bacillati > Actinomycetota > Actinomycetes > Pseudonocardiales > Pseudonocardiaceae > Pseudonocardia > Pseudonocardia yuanmonensis. The sequence goes on along the minus strand of NZ_BAABIC010000017.1, from coordinate 64,308 downwards.
CAGCATCGGACGATGTCGTCGGCGACATACCGCGGCCACTCGAACTCGCAGTCATCTCCGAGTTGCGCCCTGTCTCTGACCCCGATTCTTTGCAGCTCAGATAGGGTGGGCCCCCAGGGGATCGAACCCTGAACCCGCGGATTAAAAGTGCCGAGCCCCGTATCCCATCGACTGGAGTTTGCTGGTCAGGCTGACCAACTCCGTCGCATCGCTGTCTGCTGTGGCGTGGATAGTGCCAAGTTCGCAGTCATCGTCGCAGCCATGCAGTTGATCTTCGCTAGGCCGTGCGGGCCGACAAGCTCGACCGACCAGCTCCCACGGTTGCATCGCCGTCTGCGACGGGCCCGTCCACGGCCACACCGACGGCGACGTAGAAGGGCCGGCTGCATGAGCGCTCCGCGACGCGACGCGATTCCCGTCCAGCCGCCACTGCCGCCGTCGCGCTCGGCCGGGTCGTAACCGTCATAGGTGTTGGTCTGTGGGGTCGGCGTTTCTCGAGGCAGAGCAGGTCGAGCCGGCCGTAACGGGCGACGACTCGGGACAGGATTCGTTCGGCGGATCCGTCGGGACCGGCGGGTAGAGGGCATGTCCATCCGCGAGCTCGCGAGCCGCACGGGACCTCGATCTCGCCTGCAGCCGTGGTTGCGCTCGGCAGCCCCGGCGGGATCACTCGGTCTGCTCCCAGTAGCGCCGGGAGGCGTAGAGCTGCGCGCGACCAAGACCGACCTCTACGACACCAACATCAACGCCTGGCCCGACAAGTCCGGCTGGCGGTTTCTGCTCCGCGGGCTCCGCGACGCCTATTCAGACGTCGACGAGGAGCGCAGGGTTGTGGCGGCGGAGCTTTGCGACCAGCTCGTCGACGTCGGTCCGTGTGTGGATCAGGCGTACCGACCAGTTCGCCGTCCTGATCACGATCGGTGTGTGGTGGCCGGAGGTGAGCGCGGAACGCCGCACGCTCAACACACCGGTCGCGTGCACCTGCCGGGCACGAAACAGCAGGCGGGCCCTCAGCTCGCCGCCGGCGTCGACGGTGACGACGAGCGCTGTGGTCGCCAGCTGCCAGCCGATCACCAGGATAATCGCGAGCAGCACGAGCCCGGGCAGCAGCGGAAACCAGCGCGCCGGTCCGCTGGATCGCCACGCGAGGACGGCCAGACCCAGCACCGGCAGGAACAGCACGACGCTGATCAACCAGGAGATCCAGTACCAGGCGCGCCAGAACCCCCGCAGCGGCCACCGCCGGACATCGCGATCGGACATCGCTCTCAACTCCCCTCCCCCGGGCCGGATGCCACCGGTCCCGTTCGGGGCGATCCGCATCGTCACCCGCGTCATCCCGTGGCGGAGACCGGCCTACCCGGCGAAGCCATGCCCGCTGGGCCCACGAGAAGCGGCCGAGGGCGTGGGCGCTCCGCTCCCCACCGGAAACTGCAAGGTTGACACTTGGGCGTCGCCCTGTCCGCACGCCTCGCGTCGTTGCAGGTACTGCGACCGCCGGGGGCTCGGGTTCACGCTCGGCCTGGATCCGGGCGCACGCCCGCCGACCGCGCCCGCGTCGTGGGGCCGGCGGCGAGCAGGCCGAGGTGGTGGCGGGCCGCCTCGCTGAGGATCCCGTCGAGCAGGGCTGCCGCAGACACGATACGGAGCGCCCGGTCACCGAGCTGCTCGACCGGCTCGGGAGCCCGGCACCCTCGTCGCGCCGATCCAGAGATGCTCCGGCTGCTCACGACGTGCCCTGGAACCCGGGCGGCACTCCGGATAGACCCATCTGCAGCAGGGCGCCGAGACCGAGGGCATCCGGACAGCTAGCCCCATCGATCCAGTAGCAGAGCCAGAGCGTGCCCTCCCGGCCCGGCCCCGACGATCACCACCCGCATGGCGACCACCTCCGCATCAAGCGCCCGCAACTGAGCGTAGGAGCCCGCAGTATGGCGGGACACCGTCTTGCAGACCGTCCCTGCGACGGCCAGAAAGTTGTGTCCCGTGGCGTGGTGTACGTCCTCGGCCGGGACGGCGTGGGTGACCTCGGGGTAGGGGGCCATCGTGCGACGGTCAGCGAGACCGGCTCAAAGGTGGAGGCGTTGATCGAGGCCGAGCTGACCTCGGTGATCGGGCGCCGGCCCGCACGAACGCAGCGACGCGCGCACCGCGCAGCGCACGGTCACCGCCCGCGCATCTTGACCAGCACGGTCGGGGATCTGTAGCTGCACATTCCCAAGCTGCGCACCGGCTCGTTCTTCACGTCGCTGTTGGATCGGCGCCGCCGGATCGACCAGGCCCTGTTCGCGGTGGTGATGGAGGCCTACCTGCACGGTGTGTCGACCCGCAAGGTCGACGACCTGGTGCGCGCACTCGGGGCGGACACCGGGATCTCCAAGAGAGAGGTCTCGCGGATCTGCGCCGATCTCGACGAGGAAGTCGGGGCGTTCCGGGACCGCTCCCTGGCCGGCCAGCCGTTCCCGTATGTGTTCCTGGATGCCACCTACTGCAAGGCCCGGGTTAACCGCCGCGTGGTGCCCCAGGCGGTGGTGGTCGGCACCGGGGTGGCCGCCGACGGGCGCCGTGAGGCGATCGCCGCCGGCCTCGGGAAGCGCGGCCAGGTCGCTCTGTTGTGCACTGAGCGGCCCCACTGACGTCGTCGGTGTCGGGCCGGGTGCCGATCTCCTCAGTGGGGTGTCAGCATGACGGCGCTGTTGGCCTGTTGCAGGGCGCTCAGGGGCGCACGCGAATGACGGTCTTGCCATTGCGCCGCTCGGTCGGGTTGAGCGCGGGGATGGCCTCGTCGGGGGTCGCGACGGTTCCGACGTGCGCGCGAAGGCGCCCGTCCCGTACCCGGTCGACGATCTCCACCACACCAAGCCAGCTCATCGGCCGACCGCGCGCATCCTGCGCATGAGACTGGCCGCAGGACGGGTCCATTCGGCCGTACTGATGGTTGTTCGGCAGCGCGCCGCGGGGCGGGACCGCATGCTGTTCCACACACGTGACGAGGGCCGGAAGGTGGGTGGTGCGCGGTGTCCCCAGAGGTGCTGTTCTGGGTCGTGGTCGCCGTCGTCGTGCTGATCGTCCTCGGAACGTTGTTGCTGATCGGTGGCCGGGTGCGTGGACGGCGCCGCACCGCGGCGCTGCGACGGCATTTCGGCCCGGAGTACGACCGCGTCGTGCACGCCTGGGGCGGGCAGGCCCGCGGTGAGGCCGAGCTGCGGCGCCGGCTGCTTCGCCGCCGCGAACTCGACGTCCGTGACCTTGACGCCGACGAACGGGAGCGGTTCACCGGGCAGTGGGCCCAGGCGCAGAACTCGTTCGTGGAGACCCCGCACACCGGGCTGCGCGCCGCCGATCTGGTGATCCAGCAGGTGATGCGGACGCGCGGCTACCCCGTCGAACACTTCACCGAACGGGAGGAGATGATCTCGGTCGACCACCCGGACCTGGTCGAGCACTACCGCGCCGCGCACGAGTCCGCGGTCGCCGACACGCGCGACGAGGCGGACACCGAGCAGCTTCGGCAGGCGATGGTGGACTATCGCTACCTGTTCGAGGAAATGATCGGTGCCGGGCACCCGGAGAGCACCCAGCGAAACCTGCCGCAGCCATGACCGGCTCGGACCCCGACACCGCTGCCACCGCTGCCACCACCGATCATCTCCCCGTTCCCGCGCCGCGCGCCGCGGAGGACGATGTCGGGGAGGGCGCCCTGCTCGCCGGCCGCTACGAACTGCGCCGGCTGCTCGGCGAAGGTGGGATGTCGCGGGTGTTCCTTGCCTACGACCGCGACCTGGCGCGGCCGGTGGCGGTGAAGCTGCTGGCGCACGCGGGCAGCGCGGATGACCTGGGCCGGCTGCGCGACGAGGCGCGCGCCGCGGCCGCGATCGACCATCCCGGCGTGGTGACGGTGCACGACGTCGGCACCAGCCCGGTCGGCGTGCACGTAGTCATGTCCTACCTGGAGGGTGAGACGCTGGCCCAGCGCCTGGAGCGGGACGGGCCGTTGCCCCCGGAGGAGGTCGCTGCGGTCGGGCGCGCGGTGTGCGGCGCGCTCGCCGCGGCCCACCGCGCCGGCGTGGTCCACCGCGACATCAGCCCCGGCAACATCATGCTCGGCCCGGACGGAGCCGTCACCGTCACCGACTTCGGCATCGCCCGCCTCGGCGACGGCGCCGGCCGCACGAAGACCGGCTACATCGTGGGCACCCCCTCCTGCATCGCCCCAGAACAGGTCCGCGGCACCGGGCGGCTGGACGGGCGTGTCGACCTCTACGCGCTGGCATGTTGCCTGTTCACCGCGCTGACCGGGCGGCCCCCGTTCACCGACCCGGACCCGTTCACGGTGGTGCTGGCCCACCTGCGTGAATCCCCACCCCGCCCCTCGTCGCTGGTCGAGGAGGTGCCGCCCGCGCTGGAGGCCGTGCTGCTGCGGGCCCTGTCCAAGGACCCGAGCCGGCGTTACCAAGACGCGGCCGCAATGGCCGACGCCTTGACCGCAGCCGTGCCCGCCTCACTGCCTGCCTCACTGCCCGCAGCCTCCGGGCCAGGCACGCCCACCCGAGCTCGGACCCGGCAGCTGGAGACCGCCAGCGTGGCCGACCCGGACCCGGACTCCGGGGCTCAGCCTGGCCCGAAGCCGTCGCCGGTACCGACTGCCGGCGCCGGCGTCTGGGCACTGGACAGCGTCCTCTCCGAGGTCGACCACGACGACGGCACCGCCGCGGACCGCGGCCGCCGCTGGGGCGTCGTCCTGATCATGCTCGCTGTGCTGCTGGCGGTTGGTGCCGCGCTGGTGGCCGTCGTACTGGCCTAACCGGGCTCGCCTAAAGAGCTCGTTTCAGAATGATCTCGGCGTGTCTGCCGTAGACGGGTGATGAAGTTGGCCAGGCTGCGGTCGTGGTGGAGGATCTTGTTCCGGACGCGCCGTGGGAGCGGGTCGCGCCGCTGCTACCCACGCGGGCGCCGCGGCGACGCCGGTTCACCGGACGGCTGCCGATGGACGACGGGTCGCGCTGGCCGGGATCGTCTACGTGCTGCGGACCGGGATCACCTGGAACCAGCTGCCGGCCGCGATGCTCGGCTGCTCTGGGGTGATCTGCTGGCGGCGGGTGCGGGACTGGACCGAGGCCGGGGTGTGGCCGGCTCTGCACGAGCTGCTGCTCGTCGAGCTGCGCGCGGCCGGGCAGCTGGACCTGGAACCGGAAGGCGGTCGACACCTCGCACGTGCACGCGCTCAAAGGGGGACAACGTGGGGCCGTCCCCGATCAACCGTGGCCACCCGGCTCCAAGCACCACCTGAGCGTCGACGGTCACAGGCTCCCGCTCGCCGTCGCCCTGACCGGCGGCAACCGCCACGACATCACCCAGCCGCTGCCCCTTCTCGACGCGATTCCACTGATCCGCGGAACCCGAGGCCGCCCGCGGCAGGCTTGCCCGACGACTCCGACAGCCTCGCCGCCGGCCTCACCCGGCAGAGCCTGCGCTACTTCTACCGGGTTCTGGTCTTTACGCCGAGGCCCGCCCCAACTCGACGTACTTCCCGTTCAGACACCGAAGACGCCGAGGGCTACGGCCTCGACCAGCTCCTCCGCGAGCTCGTGCTCACGGAGCCCAGCCCGCGTAGGACCGATCAGGGCCATCGATATGCAGCGACAGCCCACTCAACCAGCCAAAACACAACATCGGACGAGCTGCGAAGACCTACAGCGGCCGCTCGAACTCGCAGTCATTACTGGATTGCACCGTGTCGCCGATCCCACATATTCGCAGCTCAGATGGGGTGGGCCCCCAGGGGATCGAACCCTGAACCCGCGGATTAAAAGTCCGCTGCTCTGCCGATTGAGCTAGAGGCCCCGATCGAGGCCGGGCTGGTGCCCGGTGCGACCACGATCGAGCCTACTGGACGCGCGGGTCCTGGCCGGGGGCGAAGGCTAGTCACACACAGAGCGGTTGCGGGCCGACGAGCGGGCGGTAGTCGACGACCGTGTCGCCGGTCTCGAAGCGGGCGAGGGCGTCGGCCACCAGGGTCATCACGCCCGGCACGTAGCCGAGCGAGCCGCCGGCGTCGAAGGGGTTTCGGCCGGCGTCCCAGGACCGCGAGTCGAAGCTCGTGTACCGGCCGCCGCAGTGCGCGAACACGCTGAACTCGTACGTCACCCCGAGCTCGGCGTCGTCGACGCGGCCGGGCAGGACGGTCCGGTGGCCGGGGTGTTCGAACACCTGCGAGGGCACCGGCACCACCGTCCGGGAGGCGGCGGGCGGGGGCGGGGCGGGCGGCGCGGGGGAGGCCGAGCAGGCGGTCAGGGCCGCCAGACCGAGGCCGACGGCCGTCACCAGGAGCGCCCTCATGCGCACATCACACACCGTCGCCGACGAGCGGCGACGCGCGCGTGGACAATGGGGTCCCGTGACACTGCTGGACATCCCCGAGAGCACCGCCCGCCCGGTGCTGCCGCCGCTGCGCATCGGCCGCCACGAGGTGGCGACGCCGGTGGTGCTGGCGCCCATGGCGGGCATCACGAACCCGGGGTTCCGGCGGCTGTGCCGCGAGCAGGGCGCGGGCTTCTACGTCTGCGAGATGATCACGAGCCGCGGGCTCGTCGAGAAGAACCCCCTGACCTTCCGGATGATCGCGTTCGACCCGGACGAGCAGCCGCGCTCCATGCAGCTCTACGGCGTGGACCCGGCGGCGATGGGCCAGGCCGTGCGGATGATCGTCGAGCGGGACCTCGCCGACCACATCGACATGAACTTCGGCTGCCCGGTCCCCAAGGTGACGCGCCGGGGCGGCGGGGCCGCGCTACCGTTCAAACGGCGGCTGTTCGAGCGGATCGTGAAGGCGGCCGTCGACAACGCCGGCGACCTGCCCGTGACCGTCAAGATGCGGATCGGCATCGACGACGAGCACCACACCTACCTCGGGGCCGGCCGGATCGCGGCCGAGGCCGGGGTCGCGGCCGTCGCCTTGCACGCGCGCACGGCGGCGCAGCGGTACTCGGGCCACGCCGACTGGTCCGCGATCGCCCGCCTGCGCGACCACCTGCCCGCCGGCCTGCCGGTGCTGGGCAACGGCGACATCTTCTCCGCGGACGACGCCCTCGCCATGGTCCGCGAGACCGGCTGCGACGGCGTGGTCGTCGGGCGGGGATGCCTCGGCCGGCCCTGGCTGTTCGGGGACCTCGAAGCCGCCTTCGCCGGGCGCCCGCTGCCCACCGCGCCGAACCTGCGCCAGGTCGCGGCCACGCTGCGCCGGCACGCCGTGCTGCTGTGCGAGCACATGGGCGACTACAAGGGCATCCGGGACGTCCGCAAGCACATCGCCTGGTACCTGAAGGGATTCGCGGTCGGCAGCGAGCTGCGGCGCAGCCTCGGCATGGTCGAGAGCATCGACCAGCTCGACGAGCTCCTGGCCCAGCTGGACCTCGACCAGGAGTTCCCGGCCGACGCCGAGGGCCCGCGCGGACGGCAGGGCTCACCGGGCAAGGTCGTCCTCCCGGAGCGCTGGCTCGACGACGCCGACGACCCCTCGGTGCCGTTCGGCGCCGAGTTGGAGCACTCCGGCGGGTGACGTAGGGACCGACGGCCCGTGGATCCCGGCTCGCTCGGTCGGGTGGAGTGGGACGCGAACGGGTAGGAACGCCTCGTCCGTCTCAAGAACCACACGCGTCACGACGACGATAGGGGCAGCAGGGGGGTGATCGCGATGGACGCCAGGGCCACGGTACGGACGTTGGTGCACGACGTTCCGGCGCTCACGGACACCATTCCGGACGCCCCGCCGGCCTCCCCGCGCAACCGCGCGGCCCTGCACACCGCCGCCGCCGAACGCCTGGCCGCCGAGGGGGCCTGGGAGCAGGCCTACGGCCACCTGCACGCCGCGCTGCAGCTCCTGCACGGCGACGAACCCCTGCCCGACGCGCACGACGAGCTCGACCGCCTCCGTCGCGAGCACGCCGAGGCCCGCGAGCAGAGCCGCCGCGACAGCCTCACCGCCAGCTACAACCGCCGCTACCTCGACGAGCGGCTCGGCGCCCTGCTGGCCGACCTCGACGGCACGCCCTTCCGCACCACCGGCGTGTGCCTGGCGCTGGTCGACATCGACCACTTCAAGCTCGTCAACGACACCTACGGACACCTGTTCGGCGACCGCGTCCTGCAACGCATGGTGACCGAACTCCATGCCGCACTGCCCGAGGCGGGCTTCTGCGCGCGGTACGGCGGGGAGGAGTTCGCACTCGTCCTCCCCGGCCGCGACCTGGCCCAGGCGGTGGAGATCAGCGAGCAGGCGCGGGACCGGATCGCCCGGCACGACTGGTCGGACCTGCACCCGGACCTGCGGGTCACGGTGAGCATCGGGGTGGCGCACGCCGCGGGCCGGATCGCCGAGGTCGAGCGCCTGATCGGCGAGGCCGACATGCTGCTCTACACGGCAAAGGAGGCGGGGCGCAACGCCGTCGCCTACCGGACCTCGCGCGGCGGCCGGGTCCGCCTCGCGGGAGCCGCCGGCGCCCGCCGGTCCATCCCGCAGCCCGCTCGCACGACCGGCTGACCCTCCGCCGGTCGGAGCATTGCCGCTCCGTAAACTCGGCGACGGGGCGGACACGGCCGGTGACGGTCACTCCGCCCTTCCCGCTGTCGTGGGCCGGAGGTGACGTGCAGGACGAGGACGACCGGCGGTCGCTGCGTTCCCGCGCGAGCCGGCGCGCCCGGGGTGAAGGCCCTCCCCCGGCCGACGACGTCCTCGCCCGGCTCGGCATCCGCGCCCCGGCCGAGCCCGAGCCCGGTCCGCGGGTGGAGCAGGAGGACGAGCGTGGGGCTCCCCGGGGAGCCGCCGGGTACGAGCCGCGAGCCACGAACGGCCACGCCCCGCCCCGGAACGGCGCTACCCCGGGCGGTGCGCGCCCCGCGCCTCCGGTAGCGTCCCCGTCCTCTGTGCCGCCCGTGCACCCTGCTCCGCCCGGGCCCCCTGCTCCGCCCACGCCCTCGGCTCCGCCCACGCCCTCGGCTCCGCCCACGCCCTCGGCTCCGTCCACGTCCCCTGCTCGGCCCGCGCACCCTGCTCCGGCGCCCCCTGTTCCGGCCGCGCCCGACCGGCAGCCCGGTACCCGACCCGTCGGACCGGGAGCCCCGTCCGGTGGAGGCCGTGGCACCAGGCGGCCGGACGGCCCGAACCGGACCGCGGCGCCGCAGCCGACCGGTGACCCGCGCGGGCGGCCCGCGCGCCGGCCCGAGGAGTCCGACGGCGCCCGGACCACCGCGATCCGCCCGGCCGGCGCCGGTCGGCCACCGCAGGGCCCGCCGCGCCCGGCCGATCCCGCGGCGGGCACTGTCGGGCTCCCGACCGGCCTCCCGACGACGCGGATCTCGCACGGGGCGGGCCCGGTCGACGGCCGTGGGGAACCTCGACCGGCCTCCGCGCCGAACGGCCCTCCTCGACGCCTCGCCGCGCAGGGCCCGGCACAGAACGGTGCGCCCGAGGCGCCGCGCACCGGCACCGCTCCCGGGGTCCGGGCCGCCGGACCGAACGGTGTCGCCCGACCCCCGGCTCCCCCGTCACACGACGAGCGCGCGAACGGCCGCCCCGCCGACGCCGCGCCGCGAGGCACCGGGCCCACCGCCGACCGCGCGCCGCAGGGCACCGTGCCTCCCGCCGACCGTGCGCCGCGGGGCACCGGACCCGCCGCCGACCACGCCCGACCGGGCACGACACCGCGAAACGAGCCGTCGACCGCCTCGCCCACCACCCGCCTGCGCACGCGGCCGGGCTCGCCGGACACCCCGAGCCGCCCCCTGCGCACGCCCCGCGGCGACGACACCGCCCTCGTCCCGCCCGTCGACGACGGGCCCGACGGCCCCGACGGCGCCGACGCCCTCGCCGAACGCACCCGCGCGATCGACGCCAGCCTCACCCGGCTGACCGCCGCGCACGCCGGCGTCAGCCTCCGCCGCGACGAGGACGACGACACCGAGGACCCCGACGGCCTCGAGAACCTCGACGGCGCCGAGGACGGACCTCCCACCCGTCGCGCCGCCCGCCGGACCACCACGGGCACCCCGCCGACGCCACCCACCCGACTCGCCCTGGCCTGCCGGATCACCGCCGCCGCGCTGGCGGTCCTGACCTTCCTCGGCGTCGCGCTGAGCTGGGGCGCCACCCGCTGGATGGACTCCACGATCCGCACGGTCGCCGCGCTCGACCCCGAGGCCGGGGTGATCGACGCCGAGGGCCAGGCCGGGGACGACAACGTGCTCGTCCTCGGCACCGCCTCCGGCAGCTCGGGCACCCCCTCGACCACGGACGAGCGGACGGACACGCTCATGCTCGCGCACGTCGCGGCCGGCGGGGACCGGGTCGTCGGCGTCTCCTTCCCGATGGACCTGGAGATCAACCGGCCGCCCTGCCCGCGCTGGGACGCCGCGGCCGCGACCTACCTCGACGAGACCGTCCCCGCGGAGACGCGCACCGCGCTGTCCTCGGCCTATGCGGTCGGCGGCCCACGCTGCCTCGTGCGCACGGTGCAGCAGCTCAGCGGGATGTCCGTGACCCGGTTCCTCGCGCTGGACCTGCCCGGCATCGCCGGCATGGTCGACGCGATCGGCGGCGTCGACGTCTGCGTGGAGCGGCCCGTCGAGGACCGCACCCTGGGCGCGGTGATCCCGCGGGCCGGCACCTCCCGGCTCGACGGGACGCAGGCCGTGCGGTTCGCCGAGGCGGCCGCCGTGGCGTCCGACCCCTCCCCGGCCCTGGGTCAGCTACAGCGACAGCAGCGGCTGCTCGCGGCGACCTTCCGCGAGGCCCTGTCCGCCTCCACCCTGCTCTCCCCCACCACGACCCGGGACTTCGCCGCCGCGCTCGGCCGCAGCATGCTGGCCGACGACGTCGGCGTGCACGAGATGGTCCGGCTGACCTCGGCGCTGGACCGACCGAGCGCGGACGGCGTGACCTTCCTGCCGCTGCCCGTCTCGGCCGTGCCGAACACCCGCGGCAACCTGGAGCTGCGCGACACCGAGTCCTCCCGGCTCTTCTCCGCGCTGCGCAAGGGCCAGCCGCTGCCCACGACCACGACGCCGGTCGCCTCGGCGGAGGGCCCGGAGCCCGGCGACGTCACGGTCGGTGTGGTCAACGCCGCCGGCCGGGACGGGCTCGGCCGCCAGGTCGGCGACTCGCTGCGCTCGCTCGGCTTCGGGGTGGGCGAGGTCGGCAACGCCGCGCAGCCCTCCGCGGAGACCGTGCTGCGCTTCTCCCCCGACCGGGCGGACGCCGCCGAGCTGCTCGGCGAGGTCGTCCCCGGCGCCCGGCTGGTCCAGGACCCGGGCAGCACCGGCACCCTGCAACTGGTGCTGGGCAGCTCCTTCGACGGCACCGTGCGGGCCCCGGTGACGGACGCCGCCGCCCCGCCCGCGCAGACCGCCCCCGCCGCCTCCTGCGGCTGACCGGAACCCGAGCGTTCATCGCCGGTTCACGTCCTGCTGCTGTGCGCCGGGTCGCACCCCTTTACCCTCGGAACATGCGCGACGCCTACACCGACCAGCTCGACGAGCTCGGCGACGCCCTCGCCAGGATGTGCGAGGACGTCGCGGAGGCCATGGCGAAGGCGACCCGCGCGCTCCTCGACGCGGACCTGCGGCTCGCCGAGCAGGTGATCGACGAGGACATCCGGATCGACGAGATCCGGCACTCCGCCGAGGAGAAGGCCTTCGCCCTCCTGGTCCTGCAGGCGCCGGTCGCGACCGACCTGCGGATCGTCGTCTCCGCGATCCACGGCGCCGGCGACATCGAGCGGATGGGCGACCTCGCGCTGCACGTCGCCCAGGCCGCGCGGCGCCGGCACCCGCAGCCGGTGCTGCCGGACGAGATCGTCCCGTACTTCGCCGAGATGGGCCGGGTCGGGGTGGCGCTGGCCCGGAAGGCCGGCGCCGTGATCCGCAGCCGTGACCTCGCGGCGGCCGCCGAGCTCGAGTCGGACGACGACGCGATGGACGACCTGCACAAGCACATGTTCACGGTGCTGATGGACCGCAACTGGAACCACGGCGTGGAGGCGGCGGTCGACGTCACGCTGCTCGCGCGGTTCTACGAGCGCTACGCCGACCACGCGGTCGCCGTCGCACGGCGGATCGTCTACGTCGTCACCGGGCAGATGCCGGGCCCGCTCGCCGTCTGAGCGGCGCTGGAGCGGCTCTGAGCGGCCCCGGGCGGTTCTGAGCGGTCGTGAGGGGCGCCGAGCGGCCCTGCCCAGCCCTCTGACCAGGGCGGACAGGCCCGGCGTTTGGCCGACCCGGGCGACGGGGGACTCCGGGTGCATGTCCGACCACGTGTACCGCGTCACCGAGATCGTCGGCACCTCGCCGGAGAGTGTCGACGCGGCGATCCGCAACGGTGTCCGCCGCGCCAGCGAGACCCTCCGGCAGCTCGACTGGTTCGAGGTCACCCAGATCCGCGGGAACCTGGTGGAGGGCCACGTGGAGTACTTCCAGGTCGGCCTCAAGGTCGGTTTCCGACTCGACCCGTAGGGCCGACGTCACCGAACGCCCGTCGTTCATCGATCGTTCATGCGGACCCGACCATGACCGCCTGCCCGGTTTCCTAGGCTGACCCGGTGGCACGGGAGACCCTGGACGGCAACACCGCGCAGCTGCAGACGCTGCTCGGCGAGATGGGTGATGCCGTCGTGGTCGCGTTCCGCGCGGCCTGCACCGCGCTGCTCGACCGGCACCCCCGCCTCGCCGAGCGCGTGATCGCCGGCGACCCGGCGATCGACGAGCTGCGGGCGCGCGTCGAGCGCCTCGCCACCGAGACGATCACGATCTTCGCGCCGGTGGGGCCGGACATGCGGGTGGTCGTGGCCGCGATCCAGTCCGCGCACGAGCTGGAGCGCGTCGGCGACCTGGCCAAGCACATCGCGGAGGCCGCGCACCGGCGCGACCCGGACCCGTGCGTCCCGGACGTCGCCCGGGACCTGCTGGTGGAGCTCAGCACGCAGGTCGCGGCGATGCTCGTCAAGTCCGTGACCGTGCTGCGGACCCGCAACGTGATCCTCGCGCTGGAGCTCGAGTCGGACGACGACCGGGTCGACGCGTTGCACCGCGACCTGTTCACCCTGATGTTCGGGGAGCGCTGGACCTGCGGGATCCCCGCCGCCGTGGACCTGACGCTGCTCGCCCGCTTCTACGAGCGCATCGCCGATCACGCCGTGGCCCTGGCCGAGCGCACCGTCTACGTCGTCACCGGGCGCCACCCCGAGGCCCTGCAGCTGTAGAGAACGAAGGACGCCGGCGGTGTCGCGCATCGCCGGCGTGCGTTCCCGCAGGTCCCCGCCGGCTCAGCCGAACCGGCCGGAGACGTAGTCCTCGGTCGCCTTCTGCTTCGGCTGCGAGAAGATCGTCTTGGTCTCGTCCATCTCGACGAGCTTGCCGGGCTTGCCGGTGCCCTCGATGTTGAAGAAGCCGGTGAAGTCGCTGACCCGCGCCGCCTGCTGCATGTTGTGGGTCACGATGACGATCGTGTAGTCCGTCTTCAGCTCGTTGATCAGGTCCTCGATCGCGAGCGTGGAGATCGGGTCGAGCGCCGAGCAGGGCTCGTCCATGAGCAGGACGTCCGGCTGCACCGCGATCGCGCGGGCGATGCAGAGCCGCTGCTGCTGGCCGCCGGAGAGGCTGGAGCCGGGCTTGTCGAGGCGGTCCTTGACCTCGTTCCACAGGTTGGCACCGCGCAGCGAGCGCTCGACGGTGTCGTCCAGGTCCGCCTTCTTGGACTTCTTGTTGTTCAGCCGCATCCCGGCGATCACGTTGTCGTAGATCGACATCGTGGGGAACGGGTTGGGGCGCTGGAAGACCATGCCGATCTGCCGGCGCACGCCCACCGGGTCCACGCCGGGCCCGTAGAGGTCCTGGCCGTCGAGCTCGAGCCGGCCCTCGACGTGGGCGCCCGGAATGACCTCGTGCATGCGGTTGATGGACCGGAGGAAGGTCGACTTGCCGCAGCCGGACGGACCGATCAGGGCCGTGACCGTCTGCTTCCTGATCGAGATGTTCACGCCCTCGACCGCGCGGAACGACCCGTAGTAGATGCTCAGGTCCTTGGCGTCGATGTTCTTGCTCATGACGTGTCCTATCGGGTCTTCGGGGCGAACGCGCGGGAGATGATCCGGGCGACGACGTTCAGCAGCATCACGATGATCATGAGGACCAGTGCCGCCGTCCATGCCCGGTCGAGGAAGGGCTCGCGCGGGATGCCCGGCGCGACGTACGAGTAGTACGAGAAGACCGGGAGCGTGGCCATCCGGTCGTCGAAGGGGTTGAGGTTCACGCCCGTCGTGATGCCGACCGCGACCAGCAGTGGCGCCGTCTCGCCGATGACGCGGGCGATGGCGAGCGTGATGCCGGTGGCGATGCCGCCCGCCGTCGTGGGGATGACGACCTTGAGGATCGTCCGCCACTTCGGGACGCCCAGTGCGTACGACGCCTCCCGCAGCTCGTTCGGGACGATCTTGAGCATCTCCTCGGTGGAGCGCACCACGATCGGGATCATGAGCACGGTCAGCGCGACGGCGCCGGCGAAGCCCATCCGGACCCCCGGGCCCAGGATCAACGCGAACAGGGCGTAGGCGAACAGGCCGGCGACGATCGACGGGATGCCCGTCATGACGTCGACGAAGAAGGTGATCGCGCGGGACAGCCGGCCCCGGCCGTACTCGACGAGGAAGATGGCCGTGAGCACGCCGATCGGGATCGACATGACGGCGGCGAGGCCGGTGATGATCAGGGTGCCGACGATGGCGTGGTAGGCACCGCCGCCCTCGCCGACGACACCGCGCATCGAGTTGGTGAAGAAGGCGACGTCGAAGCGGGCGATGCCGTTGCTGACCACGGTCCAGATGACGGAGATCAGCGGGATCATCGCGACCAGGAAGGCCGCGGACACGATCACGGTGACGAGCCGGTCGGTGGCCCGGCGGGCGCCCTCGACCATGCGCGAGATCACGTAGGTGGCGAGGGCGAACAGCACGGCCGTCAGGAAGACCCAGAGGCCGACGCTGAAGCCGGTGACGGCGAGGATCGCGCCGACGACGACGGCCGCGCCCGCGAGGAGGCCCCACGGCGCCCACCGCGGGAGCGTGCCCTGCACCCGGGGGACGTCCGGGGTGCTGGTGGCGGGGGCCTCGAGCGAGGTCGTGTCGATGTCGGTGCGCTCGGTTCCGGTGGACATCAGTTCGCTCCGGAGAACTCGCGGCGGCGGTTGACGATGTAGCGGGCCAGCATGTTCACCGCCAAGGTGACGACGAACAGCACCAGGCCGGAGGCGATCAGCGTGTTCACCGCGAGGCCGGAGGACTCGGGGAACTGCAGGGCGATGTTCGCCGCGATCGTGGACGGGTTGCCCGAGCTGATCAGGTTGAAGGTCACGGCACCGGACACCGAGAGCACGATGGCGACGGCCATGGTCTCGCCGAGCGCGCGGCCGAGGCCGAGCATCGCGCCGGAGATGACGCCGGAGCGGCCGAACGGGATGACCGCCATGCGGATCATCTCCCAGCGGGTGGCACCCAGCGCGAGGGCGGCCTCCTCGTGGAGCTTCGGCGTCTGCAGGAAGACCTCGCGGGCGACCGCGGTGATGATCGGCAGGATCATCACGGCGAGGACCAGGCCGGCGACGAGCATCGTGCGGCCGGTCGTGGAGACCGGGCCCGCGAACAGCGGGATCCAGCCCAGGTAGTCGTTGAGCCAGGTGGTCAGCCCGACCGAGGCGGGCGCGAGCGTCCATGCCCCCCAGAGGCCGTAGACGATCGACGGGACCGCGGCGAGCAGGTCGACGAGGTAGCCGAGGCCCTGGGCGAGCCGCCGCGGGGCGTAGTGGCTGATGAACAGCGCGACGCAGACGGCCAGCGGCGTGGCGATGACCAGCGCGAGGAACGCGCTGAGCAGCGTGCCGAACAGCAGCGGCCAGATGTAGACCATCAGGCCTTGGTCGCCCGGCAGCTCGTCCGCCGGCGCGACGATGGCCGGGAGCGCCTCGCTCAGCAGGAACGCGGCGACCCCGGCCAGGACGACGAGGATCAGGATCCCGGCGCCCTTCGCCGATCCGGCGAAGATCCGGTCACCCAGCTGCGTGACCGGCTTGGCGGTCGTCGGCGGCGTGGGCGTGACTTGGGTTGTGGTCACGGCATTTCCTCAATGAGCGAGGTGGGACGGGGGCACGGGCGAGGGGCCCCGGCCACGCGGTGCGCGCGGACCGGGGTCCCCGACAGCACAGGTGCAGATCAGCCCGAGGCCTTGATGCCGTCGATCACCGGGGTGATCTGCTGGCGCAGGGTGTCGGACAGCGGTGCCGAGCCGGCGGCCTGCGCGGCGGCCTGCTGGCCGTCGGCGCTGACCACGTAGCCCATGAACGCCTTGACCAGGTTGGCCTGGGCGACGTCGGAGTACTGCGGGCACGCGATCAGGTACGAGACGAGGACGATCGGGTAGGTCCCGGCCTCGGTCGTGGTGCGGTTGAGCTCGAAGGCGAACGAGGTGTCGCCCTGGCCCTCGACCCGCTGCGACTCCTCGAGGATCTTCGCCGCGGCCTCCGGGGTCGGGCCGACGTAGTCGTTGCCGACCTTGACGTTGACCTTGCCGAGCTGCCCGGCCTGGCTGGCGTCGGCGTAGCCGATCGTGCCGTTGCCGCCGCTCACGGCGCCGATCACGCCCGAGGTGCCCTGCGCGGCCTCGCCGCCCTGGACCGGCCAGTTGCCGTCCGGCTCGTGCGGCCACGCCTGCGGCGCAGCGGCGCTCAGGTACTCGGTGAAGTTCTCCGTGGTGCCCGACTCGTCCGACCGGTTGACCGGGGTGATCGGCGTGTTCGGCAGGGTGACGCCGGGGTTGTCGGCGGCGATCTCCGGCGCGTTCCAGGTGGTGATCTTGCGGTCGAAGATGCCCGCGATCGTGGCCGGCGCGAGGTTCAGGTTGCTGACGCCGTCGAGCTTGTAGACCACGGCGATCGGCGAGACGTAGTTGGGGACCTCGATGACCGAGCCGCCGCAGCGGGTGCGGGCCTGCTCGAGCTGCTGGTCCTTGAGGTAGGCGTCCGAGCCGGCGAAGGCGGTGCCGCCCTCGACGAACTGGGTGCGACCGCCACCCGAGCCCACCGGGTCGTAGTTCACCGTGGCGTCGGGGTTGGCCCCGGTGAAACCGGCGATCCAGGCCTGCATCGCGGCCTGCTGCGAGCTGGCGCCCGCGCCGGAGATCGTGCCGGACACGTTCGCGGACGGGGCGCTCGACGCGCCACCCGCCGACGAGCCCTCGTTGGCCGCACCGCAGCCGGCGAGCACGATGGCCCCACTCGCTGCGAGGCCGACGGCGGCGATCCGCGCGCGCTTCGGGCGCTTGGTCTTCACTGCTGGTTCCTCCGTGTATCGGGGAGCCGGTCGGAACCGGCCGCACACGCGACCCACACCGAGCCGCTCGGCGTCGAACGCTAAGCGCGCCCGGTTGACGGTCGGCCCACGGCGAATGAACGGAGGGTGAACAGGTACTCCGAACGGCGCGGGCTTCATCACCTGACCGACGGGGCGTGATCGACCCGTGACCTGTGCCGTGACGCGCCACACGGACCGGTGACCGCGGGCGAGCGCGGCATCACGAGGAGTACATGACGTCCGAGGTGTGGACGGCGAAGCCGAGCTTCTCGTACACGCGCACGGCGGGCGCGTTGTCCGCCTCGACGTAGAGCAGCACGGTGTCCAGCCCGCGGCCGGCGAGGTGGTGCAGCCCGGCCAGGGTGAGCACGCGACCCAGTCCGCGGCCGTGCGCCGCCGGGTCGACGCCGAGCACGTAGACCTCGCCCATCGAGGGCTCGGTCGCCGTCGGCGGGTGCACCTTCGTCCAGTGGTAGCCGAGCAGCGTGCCGCCGGCATCGCCGGCGTCGACGGCGAGCAGGAATCCCTCGGGGTCGAACCAGTCCTCGGCCTCGCGCTCGCGGACCTGCTCGACGCCCCAGCCGCCCTGCTCGGGGTGCCAGTCGAAGGCGGCGTTGTTGACGCGCAGGAACTCGGCCTCGTCCTCGCCCACGACGAAGGGCCGGATCGTGACGCCCTCGGGCACGGTCAGCGCGGGCAGCGCGCCGGCCTCCGGGGTGCGGCGCATCTGCCAGAGCACGCGGGCGCGGGTGAGGCCGCGCGAGGCGGCCAGGGCGGCGGCGGCCGGGAGGTCGCCGTGCGCCCAGACGTCGAGCGTCGGGGCGAGGGCGGTCAGCTCGGCGAGCAGGGCGGCGCCGAGGCCGCGGCGCCGGTGGTCGGGGTGGACGGCCAGCTCGGCGGAGGTGCCGTCGAGCTGCGCGTAGCCGGCGACGGCGCCGTCGGCCTCGACCACGAGGTGCGTGACGCCCTCGCGGGCGCCGCCGCGGAGGTTGAGCAGGAACTGCTCGGAGAAGGGCTCCCGCGCGTCGGCCCGCTCGGCGGCCTCGGCCAGGGCGCGGACGCCGGCCGTGGCGGCGGGGTCGATCTCGGACAGGACCCGGACGGCGCTCACCGGGACGACCCTACCCGCGGGCCGCCCCGGCGTGCCGTGATCATCGGGTCGGGACACCCCCGGCGGCGCGACGCCGGTCCGGTGCCGGTCCGCGCCGGTCCGGTGCTGCCGGTCCGTGCCGGTCACAGCAGCCGGTCCGTGCGGGTCAGGGCGGCCGCCGGTCGGTGCCGGTCGGCGCTGCCGGTCAGTGCATCGGGTGGAGGCCCCGGAGGGCGCCTCGGTCGCCGTCGTCGTCCGCGTCCGTGTCGCTCTCCTCCGGCAGGCCGCCGGCCGGCACGCCCAGCCCGGCGCGTCCCGGGCGGACGAACTTGTAGCCGACGTTGCGCACGGTGCCGATCATCTGCTCGTGCTCGGGGCCGAGCTTCGCGCGCAGCCGCCGGACGTGGACGTCGACCGTGCGCGTGCCACCGAAGAAGTCGTACCCCCAGACCTCCTGCAGCAGCTGGGCGCGGGTGAAGACCCGGCCCGCGTGCTGCGCGAGGTACTTGAGCAGCTCGAACTCCTTGTACGTGAGCTCCAGCAGGCGGCCGCGCAGCCGCGCCGCGTAGGTCGCCTCGTCGATCACCAGCTCGCCCAGCACCAGCGCGCCGCCCGCGCTCGCGGAGTCGGCGCCGGGACGCGACTTGAGCAGGCGCAGCCGCGCGTCGACCTCCGCGGGGCCCGCGGAGGGCAGCAGGATCTCGTCGACCACCCACTCACCGGAGACGGCCACGAGTCCGCCTTCGTTGAGCACGGCGATGACGGGCACGTCCGTGCCGGTGCTGCCGAGCAGCCGGCACAGGCTCCGGGCGGCGACCAGGTCGGACCGTGCGTCGACGAGGACCGCGTCGTGGGGGCCGGCGTCGAGCAGCGCGGCCACCTCGGGTGCCGCGGTCCGCACGCCGTGCGGGAGCAGGGTCAGCGCGGGGAGCACCGAACCGGGATCGGTGTCCGCTGTCAGCAGTAGCAGTTCCACCGCTGCCTCCTCTCCACCGGAGGAATCGACGGCGGACACCACGCCCGGCGTCCGTCGTTCTGGTCACGGTGGGCGACGCCGACCTCCGTTCCGCACCGCGTGACCCGGCGGGTCCGTCACGCGGATCGGTCAAGAATAGACAAGCGTGCGCCGCGGGCACGAGTTCCGCGAGGCAGCTCACCCCGTTCGACGTGCCCGTGCGCTGCAGAAATACCGGTGCGTGGCGGGTTCCCCCATCCGGAGGCCGACGCGGTTTCGCGCGCGTTACACGCCCGTCAAAGCACGGTTACGGTTCGCCCGTCCCGGGCCCGGCGCACGGGCCGCCGGCGGGGGTCTCTAGGTTGGGCCCGCGCGACGCGTGGGAGCCGGAGGTCGAGAGTGAAACGCCTGATCGTCGCGGTGCTGGTGCTCGCCGGGGTACTGGTCGCCGCGGACTACGCCGTGGCCGCGGCCGCGGAGTCCGTCGTGTCCCGCCAGCTACGGGAGCGCCTCGGCCTGGCCGACGACCCCTCGGTACGGATCAACGGCTTCCCCTTCCTGACCCAGGCGATCTCGGGCGACTACCGCTCGGTCGAGGTCCGCGCGGACCGCCTCGAGGTCGGCGACCTGCACAACGTGCAGCTGCGCGCGGACCTGCGGGACGTCGAGGCGCCGCTCTCCGGCCTGCTCGGCTCCGGCACGCCCGGCCTGCGCGTCACCACCGCCGAGGGCGCGGTCCGGGTCGGCGCCGACGACCTGCATCGGATGCTCCCCGGCGTCGAGCGGTTCAGCGTCGGCAACGTCGACGCCAACGCCATCGCGAACGTCGTCGACGAGGGTGGCGACCCCACGATGCGCCAGCTCGACCCGGAGTCCGTCGCGCGGCTCTCCGGCACGGTGACGATCGCGGGCCAGGAGTACCAGCCGGTCGTGCTCTGCGAGCTGCAGGTGGCCGACGGGGTGATGCGGGTGGTGCCGCGGGACGTCCGTAACAGCGACGGCGACCCGCTGCCCGACGCGATCACCGAGCTCGTGCGGCAGACCTTCGCGCTGCGCATCGACCCGGGCGGCCTGCCCTTCGGCGTCGTGCCGACGAAGCTGCAGGCGCGGGACGGGACCCTGGAGATCTCCGGCGAGGCCCGGGACGTCGTCATCGGCTCGCTCCCCGGATCGGGTGTCGCGGGCTGACCCGGGAACATCGCCGCGACCGGCCGGGTTGGCCCGGGACGTGAGCGGCACCGGACTCCTGGTCCTGATCGCGGCGCTGGTCGTGGCGACTGCGCTCGGCCTGGTGCTGCGCGCCCGTGCCGGCCGGGTGCGGACCGGTGTCGCCACGGGCTCGCCGGACGGCTGGGCGCTCACCGGATCGGTCCCCGAGGGCGCGGAGCAGGTGCTGCTGCTGCAGCTCTCGTCGCCGGTGTGCACCCCCTGCCGACAGACCGCCGGCGTGCTCGCCGAGCTGGCCTCGGAGGAGCCCGGGGTGCGGCACGTCGAGATCGACGTGGCCGAGCGGCCGGAGGTCGCCCGGGCGTTGTCCGTGCTGCGCACGCCCACCACGATCGGCTTCGACCGCACCGGCCGTGAACTGCTGCGGGTGTCCGGGGTGCCCCGCCGGGCCGAGCTGGCGGCCGCCCTCGCCCCCGAGCTGCGGGGACGCCCGGCGTGACGGGCGTCCATCTTCCGGGACGCCGCTCCCCCCGACCGGACGTTTCGGTTACCCTCGCTGCCGTGAACTGGCCGCTGACCCGACGCCGCGCAGTCGACCTGTGCCGCGTCGCCGGCTGCCTCTGTCGGGCCTCCTGACCCCCGACCACTCTCGTCGAAGATCTCAGGAGTCCCCCCATGTCCGCACCGGACGGGTCCGGCGCGCCCGCGCGCCCGGTCGACCCGCCCCTGGACCCGCGCGGCGTGCGGTTCGCCGCCGGACTGACCAGCGTCGTCCTGGCGTTGGTCCTGCTCGGCGGCAGCGGCTGGCTCGCCGCCGCGCAGGCGCTGGTGTTCGCGCTGGGCGCGTTCGCCGGCATGCGGTTCGCGCCCTACGGCGTGCTCTACCGGCTGGCGCTGGCCCCTCGCCTGGGCCCGCCCGCCGAGCGCGAGGAGGCGGCGCCGGTCCGCTTCTCCCAGACCGTCGGCTTCGTCCTCACCGCCGTCGGCGCGCTCGGCTACTTCTCCGGGCTGACCGTGCTCGGGCTCGTCGCCACCGCGTTCGCGCTGGTGGCGGCGTTCCTCAACGCGGCCTTCGGCTTCTGCCTGGGCTGCGCGATGTACGGCCTGCTCGCCCGGGCGCGCACCGCACGCGCCTGACACCCGAACGTTCACCACCGATACCGACACACAGGAGTGACATCAGCATGAGCCGCGAGGACGTCCTGGTCGACGCCGACTGGGCGGAGAAGAACCTGGGCACCGAGGGCGTCGTGTTCCTCGAGGTCGACGAGGACACCACCGCCTACGACGGCGGCCACCTCCCGGGTGCCGTCAAGATCAACTGGACCAGCGAGCTGCAGGACCCGGTCCGCCGCGACATCGTGTCGCAGGAGCAGTTCGCCGAGCTGCTGTCGAGCAAGGGCGTCTCGAACGACGACCTGGTGATCCTGTACGGCGGCAACAACAACTGGTTCGCGGCCTACGCGTACTGGGAGTTCAAGCTCTACGGGCACGAGAACGTCAAGCTGCTCGACGGCGGCCGCAAGAAGTGGGAGCTCGACGGCCGCACGCTGACCACGGACATCCCGGAGCGCCCCGCCACCTCCTACACCGCCAAGCCGGCCGACACCTCCATCCGCGCCCTGCGCGACGAGGTCGTGGACGCGATCGGGACCAAGAACCTGGTCGACGTCCGCTCGCCCGACGAGTTCTCCGGCAAGATCCTCGCGCCGGCGCACCTGCCCCAGGAGCAGTCGCAGCGGCCGGGCCACATCCCGTCGGCCATCAACATCCCGTGGTCCAAGGCGGCCAACGAGGACGGCACCTTCAAGTCGGACGACGAGCTCACCGCCCTCTACGGCGAGGCGGGCTTCGACGCCGGCAAGTCGACCATCGCCTACTGCCGCATCGGCGAGCGCTCGAGCCACACCTGGTTCGTGCTGCGCGAGCTGCTGGGGCACTCGGACGTGAAGAACTACGACGGCAGCTGGACCGAGTACGGCTCGCTCATCGGCGTGCCGATCGAGCTGGGGAGCAAGTGACACATGTGTGGAGCACCTGACCAGGCGGCGCTGCTGCCCGCCGGTACCGACCTGACCAAGGAGACCGTCCTGGCCGGACGCGTCGTGGCCGGCGACAAGCCGGTCGGCGGCGCGTTCGTCCGGCTGCTCGACGGCACCGGCGAGTTCACGGCCGAGGTCGTGTCGTCGGCGTCGGGCGACTTCCGGTTCTTCGCCGCGCCGGGCACCTGGACCGTCCGCGCGCTGTCCCGCAGCGGCAACGGCGAGGCCACGCTCTCGCCGGAGGCGCCGGGCCTGCACCGCACGGAGATCGCCGTCGCCTGACGACGAGTACGCCGACACCGCCCCGGTCGCCCTCGTGGTGGCCGGGGCGCTGTCGTTCCCGCGAGTCGGGCTCTGGGCTTCCGCGAGTCGCGCTCCGGGCTTCCGCGAGTCGCGCTCCGGGCTTCCGCGAGTCGCGCTCCGGGCTTCCGCGAGTCGGGGCCAGGGCTTCCGCGAGTCGGGGCCAGGGCTTCCGCGAGTCGGGGTCAGACGGCCGGGGGTGCCGGCGCCAGCCGAGCCGCCGTCACGTGCGCGACGACGACAGCGACGATCACCAACGGCATCACGGCCAGTCCGTCGGCGCCGAGCAGCAGCGTCGCCAGCAGCACCGAGGTGAGCGGCAGGCGCAGCATCACGACCGCCATCGCGCCGATGCCGATGGCCGCCCCGGCCACCAGCGGCAGCCCGGGCAGGTGCGAGAGCAGCACACCGCCCGCCGCCCCGATGAAGAGCGCGGGAAAGATCGGGCCGCCGCGGAAGGCCGCGAGGCACAGCGCGTAGGCCACCGCCTTGGCGACGAGCACGACCATCAGCGCCGGCACCGTCCAGCCGGTGCTGTCGAGCAGCAGCGGGCCCAGGGCCTCCTGCCCCGAGAACAGCACGAAGGACACGTCGTGCCCGCTCAGGACGGCCGCCAGCACCGCCAGCCCGGCCACGACGACGCCGATCACCGGCCCCGCCACGAGGATGCGGGGCTCGGCGTGCCGTCGCACCACCGCGGTCAGCCGGCGGATCAGCATTCCGACCAGCGCCGCGAGCAGACCCGCCACTACCGCCCACCCGAACTGGGCGACGCTCGTCCGTCCGAAGGGCGGCAGGCCGGGCAGGGTCAGCGACGCCGTCCCGAGGCCGGTGAGCGCGTCCAGCCCGAGGAAGATCAGCGAGCCGATCCCCGCCGCGAGGAGACCGGGCAGCAGGACCACGCCGAGCGCCGCGCCCGCGGCCAACGACGCCTCCATCAGGAGGAACGCGCCGAGGATCGGCGAGCCCAGGAGGGCGCTGATCGCGGCGAAGCTCCCGGTCGCGGCGAGGACCGCGGCCGTGCGGCCGTCGGCGCCGCGACGGGCCGCGTAGAGCGCGAGCACACCCAGGCCGCCGCCCAGGGCGATCAGCGGCGCCTCCGGCCCCAGCACGACCCCGAGGCCCAGCCCGAGGAGCGCGGCGAGCAGGATCCCGGGCAGATCCTGCGGGACGGGCACGTGGCCGGTCCGGAAGCCGTCGGCGGGCGAGTGGCCGCCCTGCCCGGGCAGGTAGCGGATGACGGCCGCGACGCCCAACCCCGCGACGGCGAGGACCGGGAACGGCCACCACACGGGTGCGGCGGCGAACCCCAGCGCCCGCGGCAGATCGGTGTAGGTCCAGTCCTGGAGCCCGGCCACCAGCTGGAGGAAGAAGTACGCGGCGGCCGAGATCGGCGCGCCGACGATCGCGGCGAGGAGCAGCAGCCGGGTGTACCCGGGCGAGCGGAGGACGGCCTCGGGAGAGGGTGATGCCGCCGCGCCGGTCGTCGTCGCGGTCCTCGCGGCCTCGTCCGCCTGGGCCATCTCCGGTCTCCCGTCGTCGCGCCGGTCGTCACCCTCGCGTCCGGGCGCACGGGCGGCACCGCCCGGAGCGGGTGACTCAGCCGTGCCGGCCGCGCGGCGACGCGTCGGCCCGGTCCCGGGCCCGCACGGCCGCGGCGGCCACCCGCTCGGGGCCGCTCGTCAGGGCACGCCGCCACGGCGGGACCCCGTCGATCTCGATCTCGAGGGAGAAGCTGAGGAAGGTGCGGATCACGACGATGAGGCCGAGGATCGCGACGTTCTGCAGGGTCGGCTCCACCGCGATCGTCCGGAGCAGGTCCGCGGCGACCAGGACCTCGATCGCAAGCAGCAGCGTGCCGCCGAAGGTCTCACGCAACGTCTGGTAACCGTCGCGGCCGCGCCGGGTCACGAGCCACACCCGGGCCGACAGCACCACCGACCACACCAGGCCGATCACCAGCACCGCGGCTCCGAGGACCTCGAAGACCACGGCTGCGCCGTCCATCAACCAGACGACCGTCGTTCCCGACCCGGCCGCGTGCTCGTCCATGTCGCCCCTCCGCCCGGCAGCCTGGTCCGGACGGAGGCGCGCCGCCCTCACCCGGGTCGGGCGAACGGCGGGTCGGCGGGACTATGCTCGCCCGCCGTGCACTGGTTCTTCACCGTGCTGCTGATCGCGGCGAGCGCCGGTACGGTCGCCTTCACCGGCTTCCTGCTGCGGCGGCTCTTCACGACGGCGCCCGACGCCGCCGCCGCGCTCGCGGCCCGGCCGACCGAGGAAGTCCCGGAGGAGCCCTCCGCATGACGCAGCCCGACGGCAACGACGTCCCCACCACGATCACCGGCCCCGTCAACGCCGCGCCGGACTCGCCGCAGCGCAACCGGCCGCAGTGGGACGACCTGCCGATCCCCGACGACACCGCCAACCTCCGGCAGGGCCCGGAACTGCACGAGCAGTGCCTGGGCCTGCTCCCGCTGATCGGCGTGTGGCGCGGCACCGGCGAGGTCGTCTACCCCACGATCGACGGGCCCTTCCACTTCGGCCAGCAGCTCGTGTTCGCGCACGACGGTCGACCGTTCGTCTCCTATGAGGCCCGGGCCTGGCTGCTCGACGAGGACGGCAAGGTCATCCGGCCCGCCGCCCGGGAGACCGGCTTCTGGCGCCCGCAGCCGGACGGCTCGCTCGAGGTCCTCATCGCCCACGCCACCGGCATCATCGAGGCCTGGTTCGGCGAGAAGGGCGACCTGCGCTCCTGGCAGATCGAGACGGACGCGGTGGTGCGCACGCCGTCGGCCAAGGACGTCGTCGCGGCGAAGCGGCTCTACGGCCTGGTGAACCAGGGCGACCTCGCCTACGTCGACGAGCGGGCGATGGAGGGCCAGCCGATGCAGCCGCACATGTCGGCGCTGTTGCACCGGGTGGCGGGCTGAGGGCCCGCCGGGCCGGTCGCACTCCCGCCGGCTCCGACGACCGTTTCGGCGGTGACGGGGTCGTCGACGCCGCTGCGCTGACGTCGCACTCGCAGCGATCACGCGGCGCATGATCATTGCGACGGACACCGGAGTGCTGCGGCCGGAGCGCTCCCGTATCGCTCGGAGCGCTCAAGGCGGTTCGGTCAACCAGTCGGTCAGTGACGGCGGGTGGGGTCCACCATCCGCTCGACCTCGGCCCGGTCGCGCTCCCCCGACCTCGGTGATCGTTCCGGCGGTGACGAGCCTGAGCTCGCCCTCGCCCGGGTCGGTCGCGCTCCGCCGCCTCCGGTGATCGTTCCGACGGCGACGGGGTCGTCGACACCGCTGCGCTGAGGTCACCCTCGCAGCGATCAGGCGGCGCATGATCATTGCGACGGACACCGGAGTGCTGCGGCCGGAGCGCTCCCGTATCGCTCGGAGCACTCACCGCGGTCCGGTCACCGCCGTCGGTCAGTGACGGCGGGTCGGGTCCAGCATCCGCTCGACCTCGGCCCGGTCCAGACCCGCGAGCTTCGCGACCTGGTCCGGGGCGAGGCCGGCGGCGGCCAGCCGGCGGACGACGGCGCCGAGCTCGTCGCGCCGGGAGCGCATCTCCTCCGCGAGCCTGCTCAGCTCCTCCTGCTGGCTCTGCAGCTCGACCGTCGCGCCGACCGCGCGGACCGGGTCGTCGAGCAGCACCGCCAGGAGCCGGTCGCGGGCGTCGCCGCGGCGGGGGTCCACGACGCCGTTCGGGCCCTGGGCCACCCGGGCGCGGGCGGCGAGCGCCTGTTGCACCGCGGTCGCCACGGTGCGGCTGGAGCCGGCCTCCTCCGGCGCGGGCCGGTCGGTCTGCTCGGGTCCGGACCGGTCGATCCCGTCCGTCCCTGTCCCGGTCCGGTCGGTGGCGGCGAGGCCTGCGGCCCGAGGGTCGGCGCCCCCTTGCTCCGCACCGGCCTGCTCGGTGCCCGCCTGCTCCGCACCGGCCTGCTCGGTGCCCGCCTGCTCCGCACTGGGGTGCTCGGTGCCCGGCTGCTCCGCACTGGCCTGCTCGGCCCTCCCCCGCTCGGCGCCCGCCTGCTCGGCGCTCGCCTGCTCGGCCCCCGCCTGCCCGAAGCTCAACTGCTCGAAGCTCGACTGCTCAGCGCTCACCTGCTCGGCGACCGTCGCGTCCGCGTTCACCTCGGACTTGACCGGGTCGGTCCGGACCGGTGCCGCCTCGGCGTGGCGCTGCAGCGGCTTCGCGGTCGGGTCGCTGTCGCCGGTTCCCGGTCCGTCCACGTGCCGAGCCGGTTCGGCGGCCGCGGCCTCCGCCGCGGCACGCCCGTCGTCGGTCGGCGGCGGCGCCACGGCCGTCGAGCCGGTGGCGTCGTGGCCGCCTGCTTCAGCGGTCAGGCCCCCGCCCGTGCCCGTCTTCGTGTCGTCGCCCGTGGCTTCGTCCGCGTCCCCGTGCCGACGACGGAGGGCCGCGGCGCCGAGGCCGACCGCCGGGAGCGCGGCGAGCTGGGCCGCGCTGGGCCGCTCGTCGGCGGGGGCGACGGCGTCGGCCTCGCCGATCTCCCGGCCGCTCCCCTGCTCCGCCACTCGGGCCCGGGCGTGAGGCGTCGGAGCACCCTTGGCGGCCTCGGTCAGCCGGGCGGCGCGGGCCGCCGGGGTCAGCTCGGGCTCCGGGGCCGCGGTCGCGCTGTCCTCCGCCGCCGCCTCGGCCTCGACCTCGGCCACACCGCCGTCCGCGGGCGAGACGAACGCGGCTCGCGGAGCGGGCGACGCGGCCACGGACGACACGGCCGCCGATCCAGCGGACGTCGGCCCAGCGAGCGGCGACCCAGCGAGCGGCGACCCAGCGAGCGGCGACCCAGCGAGCGGCGACCCGGTGAGCGGCGACTCGTCCGCACCCGTGGTCCCGGCGGTGGCGCCGGCGCCCGGCCCGGTCGCGCTCGCGGTGCTGGCGTCGGCATCGACGGCCCTGGACCGGACTGCCGAGGAACCAGGGGCGGCCGCCGCCGAGCCGACCCGATCGTCGCCCGCCGCCGCGGCGACCCGATCGTCGCCCGCCGCCGCGGCGGTCCGATCGTCGGCGGCCGGCGCAGGCGGTGCACCGGCGGAGGTCGCGCGGCCGCCGATGCCCGCCGCGCCGGCCGCGGGCGCCGTACCCAGGTCCCGAAGGGTCGACTCCTCCCGCGCGTCGGGAATGTCGCCCGATCCGGAAGGGCCCGCCCCCGAGGCCGCACGGCTGGCCTCCGCCTGGATCGCGGCGGCGTGCTCGGCCGCCGCGCGGTGGGCGCGGGCCCGGGCCAGCAGGACGTCCGACTGCACGGGCAGCGGCGCGGTGTCGGCCTCGCGGACGGCCACGGCTTCGGCCACCGTCTGCCGGCGCGGGTGCTCCGCGGCAGGCGCCTCGGGGACATCGGACGCCTGCGCCTCCATCGCGGCCGGGACGGCCTCCGGCGCCGGACGGGGAGCAGGCATCTCGCCGACGGACTCGCCGGTCCAGTCCGCATGGGTCGGCTCCGGCACGGGCTGCGCGTCCGGGGCCGTGCGGGCCTGCTGCGCCTTCCGGGCCTTCGCCCTGCCGCGCACCGCCCGCACGGCGACGATCACGAGGGCGATCACCAGTGCCGCAGCCCCCACGCCGAGCGGCACGAGGACGTCAGCCGAGAAGGCCTGCTCCATGACCGGGCACCGTACGCCGATCTACGTCACGGTGCGCAACGGTTCTATCCGGAGCGTGACCCCGAGGTCGAGCGGTCCGCACGGGCCGCGTCCTCGCTCGCCGACGACCGACCGGAGCCGGACGACGACCCGCCGGATCCGGTCCGCTCGCCCTTCGATGCGCCGCCGCGCGGCTCGTCGGACGGACCTGACCTGCCGTTTCGTGCCTTCGCGGCACCGTCTGTCGGGGTCGGCTTCGGCCGGACCGCACCGACCTTGACGGTTTCGGACACCTCGTCGGTCGCGGCGGCGGCCGCGGGCTCGCCCTTTGCCGCGGGCGTGTCACCCGGCGTGTCCGACCCCGGCGCGCCGGTGGTGGCGGCCGACTTTTCAGCCGATCCGGTGTCCCCGGATCGCTTCACCGGGGACAGCGCCGAGACGGCGGAGACCGCGACCGTGCGGTCCGGTTCCACCTGGCGCGCAGCCGGTTCGGGCTTCTTCGCGTCCTCTTCGGACGACGCGACCGGCACCATCGCGGTGGTCGGCTCGACCTCCTCCGGCGGCTCCGGGCGGCTCTCGCCGCGGGCCTCGGACGCGGGCCGGAACAGGTCGCCGGGCGCAGAGCCCGACGCAGAGCCCGACGCGGAGCCCGACCCGGATCTGGCGCCCGCGTCGGACGCAGAGCCCGGCACAGTGCCCGACCCCAAGCCCGATCCGGAGCCCGTCTCCGGCCGGCGCACCGCCGTGGTCTCCTCGGCCTGTGAGGGCGCGGCACCCGGCAGCGGCTGGGCGGCGGCCCCGGAGGCCGGGACCTCGGCGGGGGCGGCGGGCGCGGGTTTGGGACGCGGGCTGGGCCGCACGGGCCGCTCGCTGCGCGCCTGCTCGGCCGTCCCGACCGGCGGGCCGGCCGACGCGGCGGGCGGGGTCACGGCGAACCGGGCGGTCGGGGCGCCGAGCAGGCCCTCGAGCTGGCCGCGCAGGCGCGTGAGCTCGGCGACGACCGCGTCCCGCTGCCGGCTCAGCTCCGCGAGCTCGGCCCGCGCGCTCTCCTGCTCCTTGCGCACGGCCTCGGTCTCGGCCTTGGCCTCGCGGCGGGCGGCGGTGCGGATCTCCTCGGCCTCCTCCTCGGCGGCCTGCAGGATGCTCTGCATCCGGTCGGTGAAGGAGCCGATCATGTCGGGCGACTCGGGTCCGCCGGGGCGCGGTCGCGGCGTGGGACGCGGGCGGGCGCCCGGGGGCGGGCCCGGCTGCATCGGCGCCATCGGACCCATCGGGCGCGGACCCGGGCCCATCCCGGGCTGCGGTCCCACGACGGGGAACGGATGGCTGCGTGCGGCGTCGAGGTCCGCGCGCATGCGGGCCAGGACCCGCTGCAACCGCGCCACGTGCTCGTCGACCTGCCTGCGGTCGTAGCCGCGGAGCACGACGTCGAACCGCGGGGCACCGAGCGAGCGCTCACCCCCGTCAGCCGTCATGTCCCGACCCTTTCCGTCGCCGCCCCACCACGCACCTCGCCGAGGGTAGGGAGATCCGTACTCGCGTTCAGAAGCGTTCACCCTAACGGAGCACGACACCACCCGGCCAGTCGACTTGCAACAGCAGCCCGTGGAGCACTCAGCCTCGCCACCGTCCCACGCCCGCCGACGCGCCTACCATCGGGGCCGTGGACACCTCGCTCAAGTCGACGCTGCACCGGCGCGGCCTGCGGATGACGCCCCAGCGCCAGCTGGTCCTCGACGCGGTCCGCGAGCTGGGCCACGCGACCCCCGAGCAGATCTGCCAGCAGGTGCAGCGCGCGGCGCCGGCGGTGAACATCACCACCGTCTACCGCACGCTCGACCTGCTCGAGGAGCTGCGGCTCGTCCGGCACACCCACCTGGGCCACGGCGCGCCCACCTACTCCGAGCGCGAGCACGAGCACGTCCACCTCGTGTGCCACCACTGCGGCGTCGTGACCGAGGCGCCCACCGCGCTGATGGAGGCGCTGGCCGACCGGCTGCGCGAGCAGGAGGACTTCGAGCTCGACGTCACGCACGTGGCGCTCTCGGGCCGGTGCGCCGCCTGCCGAGAGGCCGACCGCAAGGTGGCCGTGGAGCTCGAGGAGAAGGAGACGCAGGCGTGAGCGAGGCACCCGAGGACACGGCCGGCCGGCCGGACCCGGACGTCGCCGTCCCCGCGCACCGCGGCGACCCGCTCGCCGAGCAGCGCGCGATGGCCCGCTCCGCCGCCGTCGTCGACCGGTCGCACCGCGGCGTGATCGCGGTGCCCGGCGAGGAGCGGCTGAGCTGGCTGCACCTGCTGCTGAGCCAGCACGTCAGCGAGCTGCCCGCGGGCGCCGGCACCGAGGCGCTGATCCTCGACGCGCAGGGCCGGGTGCTGCACCACGCCCTGGTGTCGCACGCCGGGGACACCGTCTGGCTCGACACCGAGCAGGCCGACCTGGCCGAGCTGCTGGCGTACCTGCAGAAGATGGTCTTCTGGTCGAAGGTCGAGCCGCGCGACGCGACCGGCGAGCTGGCCGTGCTGTCGCTGGTGGGCCCGGACACGGCGGCGGTGCTCGCGGCCGCCGGCCTACCGGTGCCCGAGGGCGGCTACGCGAGCGTCGCACTGCCCGAGGGCGACGGGTTCGTCCGCCGCATGCCGTGGCCCGGGCCCGACGCGGCCGACGTCCTCGTCCCGCGTGCCGACCGCGAGGCCTGGTGGGCGCGGCTCACGGCCGCCGGGGCGCGCCCGGCCGGGACGATGGCGTTCGAGGCCATGCGGGTCGAGTCGCGGCGGCCCCGCGTGCACCTCGACACGGACGACCGGACCATCCCGCACGAGGTCGACTGGATCCCGTCGGCCGTGCACCTCACCAAGGGCTGCTACCGCGGTCAGGAGACGGTCGCGCGGGTCGCCAACCTCGGCCGGCCACCGCGCCGGCTGGTGCTGCTGCATCTCGACGCCGGCGACGAGGAGCTGCCCGTGACCGGCGACCCGGTCCTCCGGGACGGTCGCATTGTGGGCCGTGTGGGAAGCGTCACACAGCACCACGAGCTGGGGTCGGTCGCGCTCGCGCTGCTGAAGCGCTCGGTGCCGGCCGACGCCGAACTGGTCGCGGGGACCGAGGAGCGGGCGTCGCCCGCGGCGATCGACCCGGACTCCTACGCCGCGGACGAGGGCGCGCCGCCGCCCGGACGCGCGGCCCAGATGCGCATCCGCTAGCCGTCCCGCTGGCGGAGGGCGACCCCGCCCCAGAACTCGCGCAGCCGCGCGTAGCACTCGGCGGCCTCGTCGAGGTCCCCCGCGCGCAGCAGCCGCAGCGCGCGTTGGACCTCGCCCGCCGAGTCGTCGGCGCGCAGGGCGGCGTCGTCGAGGAGGTCGACGAGGCCGCCGTAGTCCAGCTCGACGATCGAGGTCCGGTCGAACCGCTCGAGCCAGCCGCGGGTCTCGGCGAGCACCTCCGCGGGCCCCTCGTCGCCGACCGCCCCGCGCACCACGCGCTCGGCGTGCCCGGCCCGACCGAGGGCCTTGGCGATCGGTACACGCCACCAGACGCGGCGCTGCGCATCCAGCCTGACCTGCCGTTCCTCGGGATCGACCAGGGCGAACCAGGGCAATGGGACGGTCCACGCCGCCGTCACGACGTGGGCTGCGGAGTCGCCGAGCTCGGCCACCGCCCGCTCCGCCCGGCGACGCGCCGCGGGTTCCGGGACGACGAGCCCCGCGGACCGCAGCACCGGACCCTCCTCGGCGAGGAAGCTCAGCACGGCCGCCGCCGCCCGCGGCCGCGTGTCGAGCGGACAGACGAGCGGCTCGCCGCCCTCCCCGCCCAGGACCAGGACGTCGACCGGTGTGCCCGCCCCGGCGCCGGCGTCGCCCGGCAGGAGCCGTCCGCGCAGCATCGCCCGCAGGCACAGCTCGCGCTCCCGGCGGCCCGCCCGATCCGGCCGGACGGCACCCCGGGCGAGCCCCGCCCGCACCGCGGCGCCGGACGCGCCGTCGAAGGCGCGCAGCGGCTCGTAGACCCGCAGGTAGGAGAGGAACGGCGAGGGCACGGTCCGAGATCCTTCCGCACTCGCCCGCGCCGCGGACACGCCCTCCGCACCTCGGTCGCGGGCGGTGTCCGGGAGGACACACACGGAACTCGGTCACACCATCGATGCCACGTCGCACGCTCGCGGTGTCGCACGGTACTGTGGAGCCCAGGACAGTGATGACACAGACGGGGCCGCCGAGACATCCGGCCGCCCCTTCCCTGTTGTAAGGGGGACCAGCCATGGGGCGCGGACGAGCCAAGGCCAAGCAGACGAAGGTGGCCCGAGCGCTCAAGTACAGCTCCCCCACGATGGATCTCGATGCGTTGCAGCGAGAGATCGGCAGTGGGACGGCGGTAACCGACGACGACGAGTCGTACGACGAGTACGCCGAGCGCTACGGGTCGTACGCCGACGACGAGGACGACGAGCGCCGCTAGGTCGGCCCCGACCGCCCACCGCCGGGGCGGGCTGTTCGAGCACCACCGCACGTCACCGACGCACCCTCCCACCCGTCTCCGGACGGGTGGGAGCCGTGCGTCAGGGCCGGTGTCGCCTTCTCCCGCGTCCTCACGGACGTGAGCCTTCCCACGTCGTCCGACCGCGCCCGAACGGTGGACGTCCGCGGACTCCCGCCACGCTCCGGCGTCGGCGCGTTCCGCCGCAGGTCGGACCGTGGTTCCCGGATTGCGCCGACACGGCGAACCGCCGTGCCGCCCAACGGGCGCGCACCGATCTTCACCCGATAGCCTCACGCCGACGAGAAGGCGGTGAGTGATGCGCGGGAACCTGTTCGCGGTGGCGGTCGACCTGGTGGTGCTGACCGTGCGCCACGACCAGCTCCACGTGCTGCTCGTCCGGCGCGGCGAGCGGCCCTACGAGAGTCACTGGGCGCTGCCGGGCGGCTTCGTCCGGGCGGACGAGGACCTCGGGGACACGGCGGCCCGCGAGCTGGCCGCGCAGACCGGCACCGCGACCCAGGGCGCGGTGCAGGGTCACCTCGAGCAGCTCGGCGGGTACGCGGCACCGGGCCGGGACCCCCGCGGCCGCGTGCTGAGCATGGGTTACCTGGCGCTGCTGCCGGACATCCCGGACCCCGAGACCACCAACGGCCCCACGGCGGCGTTCCTGCCCGTCGAGGACGTCTACGGGCTGGCCTTCGACCACGACGTCATCCTCGCGGACGGCGTGGAGCGGGCGCGGGCGAAGCTGGAGTACACGACCCTGGCCGCGGCCTTCTGCCCGCCGGAGTTCACGGTCACCGACCTGCGCCGGGTGTACGAGGCCGTGTGGCGCACCGAGATCGACCCGCGCAACTTCCAGCGGAAGGTCACCTCGACGCCGGGCTTCCTGATCCCGACGGCGACCCGGGTCACGGGCGGGCGGGGCCGGCCGCCGCAGCTCTTCCGCCGGGGCCCGGCCACCGCGCTGCACCCGCCGATGCTCCGCGAGCCCGTCTCGATGGCCCACGCGACCACCTGAACCAGCAGCTCAGGACGGGTCGTGAGCGCACGGGTCAGAAGCGGGGGTGCTCGCCCACCAACTGCACCCGGGCGCCGGCCGTACCGGAGGCCTCGCCCTCGGCGCGCCGGACGTCGCCGAGCACCCAGGCCGGCACGTGCCGGGCGGTGAGGACGGCGAGGGCGCGGTCGACGTCGTCCGGCGGCAGGACCGCCACCATGCCGACGCCCATGTTGAAGGTCTTCTCCATCTCCGCGCGCTCGACCCGGCCGCGGCCCTGGATCAGCTTGAACACCTGGTCCGGGGTCCAGGACCCGCGGTCGGCGACCGCGACGAGGCCGTCCGGCAGCACCCGCTCGAGGTTGCGGGCGAGCCCACCGCCGGTGATGTGTGCGAAGGTCCGCACGCCGGTCTCGGCGGCCAGCGCGAGGCAGTCCCGGGCGTAGATGCGGGTCGGCGTGAGCAGCTCCTCGCCGAGGGTGTGGCCGAACTCCTCCACGTGCCCGTCGAGCGGCATGCGGGCGATGTCCAGCAGCACGTGCCGGGCCAGGGAGTATCCGTTGGAGTGCAGGCCCGAGGACTCCATCGCGACGAGCACGTCCCCCGGGCGGACCCGCTCGGGCCGCAGCATCGTCTCGGCCTCGACGATCCCGACGCCGGTGGCCGACAGGTCGTACCCGCCGGCCTCCATCAGCCCCGGGTGCTCGGCCGTCTCGCCGCCGAGCAGTGCGCACCCCGCCTGCTGGCAGCCCTCGGCGATGCCCTTGACGATCGTGGCGACCTGCGTGGGCACCAGCTTGCCGACGGCGATGTAGTCCTGCAGGAACAGCGGCTCCGCACCGCAGACCACCAGGTCGTCGACCACCATCGCGACCAGGTCGAGGCCGATGGTGTCGTGCTTGTCCATCGCCTGCGCGATCGCGACCTTCGTACCCACCCCGTCCGTCGAGGCGGCCAGCACGGGCTCGGTGTACTTGCCGAGCTTCGGCGCGAACAGCCCGGCGAACCCGCCGATCCCGCCCAGCACCTCCGGGCGCGTGGCCTTCTCGGCGTAGGGCCGGAGCTGCTCGACGGCCTCCTCACCCGCCTCGATGTCCACGCCCGCGGTGGCGTAGCTGGTGTGCGGGTCCTGCTCGGGGGTCGACGGAGGGGTCGGCATGGGTCGGACTCTCGTTCCTTCAGGGAGGTCTCGGACGCGGGGGCACCCGGGTCCGCCGGGTCGGCGGGCGTGCGCCGCCCCGGCCGCCCGGCTCGCGGTGGCGGGCCCGGCCGGCTCAGGCCTCAGGGCCTGTTCAGGGCTTCCGCAGCACCGTAGCCGACGGACAGCGGCGCCGGGGCGTCCCGGCCGTTCTCCCGCACCGGCCCGGGGTCGCCGGAGGCCGCGCCCGCGGCGTCGAGCGCCGGGGCCTCGAGGAGGTGCTTGCCCAGCCGGGCCTCCTCGGGCAGCGGGATCGGGTACTCGCCGTCGAAGCAGGCGCAGCACAGCCGGCTGCGGGGCTGCTCGCTCGCGGCCACCATGTTGTCCACCGACACGTACGCGAGGGTGTCCGCCCCGATGGAGCGCCGGACGCCCTCGGTGTCCAGCCCGCTCGCGACCAGCTCGGCGCGGCTGGCGAAGTCGATGCCGTAGAAGCAGGGCCAGCGCACCGGCGGCGAGGCGATCCGGACGTGCACCTCGAGCGCCCCGGCCTCGCGCAGCATCCGGACGAGCGCGCGCTGGGTGTTGCCGCGGACGATCGAGTCGTCCACCACGACCAGCCGCTTGCCGCGGATGACGTCCCGGAGCGGGTTGAGCTTGAGCCGGATGCCGAGCTGGCGGATCGTCTGTGACGGCTGGATGAAGGTCCGGCCGACGTAGGCGTTCTTGACCAGGCCCTGGCCGTAGGGGATGCCGGAGCCCTGCGCGTAGCCGATCGCGGCGGGCGTGCCGGACTCCGGGACCGGGATCACCAGGTCCGCCTCGACCGGGTCCTCCTGGGCGAGCCGGCGCCCGATCTCGACCCGCGCGGCGTGCACCGACCGGCCGGAGATCGAGGTGTCCGGACGGGCCAGGTAGACGTACTCGAAGACGCAGCCCTTGGGCTCCGGCGCGGCGAAGTGCGCGCTGCGCATGCCGTCCGCGTCGATCGCGAGCAGCTCGCCCGGCTCGACCTCGCGGACCATCGACGCACCGACGATGTCCAGCGCGGCCGTCTCGCTCGCGACGACCCAGCCCCGCTCCAGCCGGCCCAGGACCAGCGGGCGGACGCCGTGCGGGTCACGGGCGGCGTAGAGGGTGTTCTCGTCGGCGAAGACGAAGGAGAAGGCGCCGCGCACGCGCGGCAGCAGCCGCATCGCGGCCTCCTCGACGCCGGTGTCGGCGGCGGTGGCGGCGAGCAGCTCGGCGACCAGGTCCGAGTCCGTGGTGGCCTGCAGGGAGTCGCGGCCCTTGTCCTGGAGCTTCCCGACCTCGTCGCGCAGCTCCGCGGTGTTCACGAGGTTGCCGTTGTGGCCGAGGGCCAGGCCGCTGCCGGTGGCGGTGGTGCGGAAGACCGGCTGCGCGTTCTCCCAGGTCGTGGACCCGGTGGTGGAGTAGCGGCAGTGGCCGACGGCCAGGTGGCCGCGCAGCGACGAGAGCGTCTGCTCGTCGAAGACCTGGCTGACCAGGCCAAGGTCCTTGAAGACGACCATCCGCCGGCCGTCCGAGACGGCGATGCCGGCGGCCTCCTGCCCGCGGTGCTGCAGGGCGTAGAGGCCGTAGTACGTCAGCTTGGCGACGTCCTCCCCGGGAGCCCAGACGCCGAAGACGCCGCACTCCTCCTTGGGGGAGTCGTCGAGCTGACGAGGGGTGGGTTCGTCGGAGTGGACGGGGGTCTCGTTCCGGCTGGAACTCAACGCACTCGCTCCTCGGGGCACTCGGTGTCGCAGGCTACTCGATCGTACGCCGCCGCAGGCCCGGAACCCATCCGGCGGGACCGGCGTCACCGAACCACCGTCCCTGACCCAGGTCACACCCGAGCCGCCGCAGCCGCTCCGCCTGCAGGTCCGTCTCCACCCACTCGGCGGTGACCTCGAGGCCGAGCGCGTGCGCCATCGTCACCAGCGAGCCGACGATGCTCTCGTCCACCGGGTCCGGCCGCTCGTGCCGGAGCCCGTCGATGAACGAGCCGTCGATCTTCAGCGCGTGCACCGGCAGCCGGCGCAGCCAGGCCAGGCTGGAGTAGCCGGTGCCGAAGTCGTCGAGCGCGAGCCGCACGCCCGCGGCGCGCAGCGCGGACAGGGCGTCCATCGACGCGGGCTCGTCCCCGAGCACGGCCTGCTCGGTGATCTCGAGCTGCAGCCGGTCCGGGGCGAGCCCGGTCTCCGCGAGCAGGCTCACGACGTCCTCGACGAAACCCTGCTCCGGCAGCTGCACCGGGGAGACGTTCACGCTCACGTACGGCGCGTCGATCCCCAGCTCCTCCTGCCAGGACGCCGCCTCCCGGCACGCCTCGCCCAGCACCCACCGGCCGAGCGGCACGATCGCACCGCTGCGCTCGGCGAGCTCGATGAACCGGCCCGGGCCGAGCAGCCCGTGCTCCGGGTGCTCCCAGCGGACCAGCGCCTCGACGCCGCGCACCGAGCGGTCCGACAGCCGCACCAGAGGCTGGTAGGCCAGCCGGAACTGGTCCCGCTCGACCGCCCCGCGCAGGCCCGCGAGCAGCGCGAACCGGGCCGCCTCGCCGGCGTCCCGCTCGGGGTCGAACACCGCCCTGGTGCCGCCGCCCTGCGCCTTGGCCCAGGACAGGGCCACGCCGGCCGCGCGCTCCAGCTCGGACGGGCACTCGGCCGCCGTGCCGCCCTCGGCGATCCCGATGCTCGCCGTGACCCCGATCCACCGGCCGGCCACGTGGAACGGCGCGGCGAGCGCCTCCAGCAGCCGATCCGCGACCGCGCACACCTCCGCCACGCCCTCGGGGTCGGTGATCAGCACGGCGAACTCGTCCCCGCCGGTTCGGGTGACCAGGTGCGGGCCCGCGGCGGTGCGCAGCCGGTCGGCCAGCGCGGCCAGCAGCTCGTCCCCCGCGGCGTGCCCGTGGATCTCGTTGACCCGGCGGAAGTCGTCGACGTCGATCGCGCACAGCCCCACCCGGGTGGCCGAGCCGGCGAACGCCTGTCGCACGGCCTCCTCGGTGATGTCCCGGTTCGGCAGCCGGGTGAGCCGGTCCCGCGACGAGGCCTCGACCAGCCGGGTACGCAGCCGGTACCGCTCCGAGACGTCCTCGATCACGCCGATCAGGTGGCTGGGCCGCCCGGTGTCGTCCCGGATCAGCGAGCCGGTGACGTGCCCCCAGACGTACATCCCGGTCGGCCCGGCGAACCGGACGTCGATGCTCACCGTCCCCGGTGTGCCGGAGACCAGGCGGCGGTAGGCGGCGTCGAAGGCCTCGTAGTCGTCCGGATGGACGAAGTCGGCGACGGGCCGTGGCAGGACCGGGCGCTCCAGCATGCCCATCATCCGGCAGGCGGCCGGGTTCAGGTCGACGACCTCGCCCTCGAGCGTCGCGATGGCGATGCCGACCGGGCCCTGGGTGTAGATCGTGCGGTAGTGCGCCTCGCTCTCCGCGAGCGCCTTCTCGACGTCCCGGCGGGCCCGCAGCGTTGCCCGCATCAGGTCCTCCTGCGCCTGGTGCGCGCGGAACCGCAGGGCACCGGCGAACCCGGCGGCCAGCTCGTCGAGCGCGAGGGACAGCCGCTGCCGGTCCACCGGCGAGGTCAGGCCCAGCGCCCCCGGCCCGGCCTCGCGCAGCAGCCGCACGGTGCCGGGCAGGACGTCCTCCGGCGCGGCCCCGACCAGGCCCGCACGGTCCCCGCAGAAGCCCGACGCGGCCAGGTCGGCCCCGATCCCGCGAACGGCCAGCGGCCAGAACGGTTCGGCCCGCAGCGCCGAGCCCAGCCGGAGGAGCAACGCCGCGAGCACGCCGGCGTCCTCGATCCCGGCGTTCGGCAGGAGCTCGGCCCAGCGCTCCGCGAGCGACCGGAGCTCGGGGCCGGGCTGATGGCCGAGGATCCCGCCGAGCCCGCCGACCGCCCCGGCGGCGGCCGTGCGCAACAGTCCGGACGGGAGATCGTCGGGGCCCGGGAGGTTACCCGCTGCCACCACGCAGCCACCTCCAGTCGCCCGTCGGGTCCGTCCGTGTGCCGATCGGGGCAATCTTCGACCTCGCGACGCGGTTTCGCCACCAGTACGGCGCAGGCATCGCCCGTTCCGGGGACCCGACCTCGGCCACGGACGGCGGTCCTCAGCGCAGCGGGAGCAGCGCCCCGACCTCCGGGGCGCGCGACCCCGACGAACTCACCGTGCCCGATCCGACCGCATCCGTCCAGTTCAGACGGCCCGTGGCGAGGGCGAGCCAGGTCCGGGCGTCCGTCTCGACGATGTTCGGCGGGGTGCCCCGGGTGTGCCGCGGCCCCTCGATGCACTGGACGGCCGCGTAGGGCGGGATGCGCACCTCGACACTCCGTCCGGGTGCCCGCTCGGCGAGGGCCGCGAGGGACTCCTTGACGGCCTCCTTGATGACGCTGCGTGGCGGGGCGGCGCCGCCGGCCAGCCATGCGTCGAGCAGGTCCGCCTCGCTCACGGGATCGGTCACAGGGTCTCGGCGCCCGCCCGGGCCCGGAAGTCCGCCTCGAACAGCGCGGGCAGGGTGCCCTCCCAGGCCTCGCGGAGTTCGGCGAGCGGCAGCACGGCGACGCCGTCGATCGCCAGCTCGGCGCCCGCGGACTCGGCGGCACCGACGAGGCCGAGCCGCTCGGCCGGCACGCCCGCCTCGGCCGCGGCGGCCAGCAGGGCGTCGGCCGCCTGGGGCGCGACCGTGACCAGCACCCGCCCGGTGCTCTCGGAGAACAGCGCGACGAACGGGTCCACCGCCAGGGCCGCCGGCAGCGCGACGGACGCGCCGTGCCCGCCGACCAGGGCGGCCTCGACCAGGGCCTGCGCCAGGCCGCCGTCGGACAGGTCGTGGCTCCCGGTCAACACGCCGGCCTGCGCCACCAGCAGCTCCGCGAGCCGCTGCTCGTGCGCGAGGTCGACGGCCGGGGGCTCGCCGCCCAGGTGCCCGTGCGCGACGTGCGCCCACTCGCTGCCGCCCAGCTCGTCGGCCGTCGACCCGAGCAGGACGACGGCGTCGCCCTCCCGGCGGAAGCCGGACGGGATGCGGGCGGCCACGTCGTCGATCACGCCGAGCACGCCGACGACCGGCGTCGGCAGGATCGCCTGCGTGCCGGTCTGGTTGTAGAAGCTGACGTTGCCGCCGGTCACCGGGATGCCGAGCTGCGCGCACCCGTCGGCCAGCCCGCGGACGGCCTCGGAGAACTGCCACATGACGTGCGGGTCCTCGGGCGAGCCGAAGTTCAGGCAGTTGGTCACCGCGAGCGGCACGGCGCCGGAGGTGGCGACGTTGCGGTAGGCCTCCGCCAGCGCGAGCTGCGCGCCCGCGTACGGGTCCAGCGCGGCGAACCGGGCGTTGCAGTCGGTGGCGACGGAGATACCGCGGCCGGTGGACTCGTCGACGCGGACCACGCCGGCGTCGGCGGGCTGCGCGGCGGCGGTGTTGCCGCGGACGTAGCGGTCGTACTGGTCGGTGACCCAGGCGCGGCTGCACAGGTTCGGCGAGGCCGCCATGCGGAGGATCTCGGCGCGCAGCTCGGACGGCGCCGACGGCCGGGGCAGCGCCGCCGGCGAGTTGGCGACGAGCTCGTCCTGACCCTTCCCGCGCAGGACCGGCCGCTCGTAGACCGGGCCGTCGTGCGCGACGGTCCGTGGCGGCACGTCGACCACGGTCTCGCCGCGGAAGTCGATGACCAGCCGGTCCCCGTCGCTGACCTCGCCGATCACGGTGGCGAGCGTGTCCCACTTGCGGCACACGGCCATGAACGCCTCGACGTTCTCCGGCGCGACGACCGCGCACATCCGCTCCTGGGACTCGCTGGAGAGGATCTCCGCTGCGGTCATGCCGGCGGCGCGCAGCGGGACGGCGTCGAGGTCGATGTGCATGCCGCCGTCGCCGGCGCTGGCCAGCTCGGAGGTGGCGCAGGAGAGCCCGGCCCCGCCGAGGTCCTGGATGCCGACGACCAGGCCGGCGTGGAACAGCTCCAGACAGCACTCGATGAGGACCTTCTCGGTGAACGGGTCGCCCACCTGCACGCTCGGCAGCTTCTTGCGGCCGGTGCCCTCGCCGAAGGTCTCGCTGGCCAGCACGGAGACGCCGCCGATGCCGTCGAGCCCGGTGCGCGCGCCGAACAGGATGATCTTGTTGCCGGTGCCCGAGGCGAACGCCAGGTGCAGGTCCTCGGTCCGCATCGCGCCCACGCACAGGGCGTTGACCAGTGGGTTGCCGGCGTAGCTGGCGTCGAACACGACCTCGCCCCCGACGTTGGGCAGGCCCAGGCAGTTGCCGTAGCCGCCGACGCCGGCGACCACGCCGGGCAGCACCCGCGCGGTGTCCGGCGCGTCGGCCGGCCCGAAGCGCAGGGGGTCGCCGACCGCGATCGGTCGCGCGCCCATCGCCATGATGTCCCGGACGATCCCGCCCACGCCGGTCGCCGCGCCCTGGTAGGGCTCCACGTACGACGGGTGGTTGTGCGACTCGACCTTGAACGTGACGGCCCAGCCGTCCCCGATGTCCACCACGCCGGCGTTCTCACCGATGCCGGCGAGCATCCGCTCGCGCATGGCCTCGGTCGTGGTCTCGCCGAAGTACCGCAGGTGGACCTTCGAGGACTTGTAGGAGCAGTGCTCGCTCCACATCACCGAGTACATCGCGAGCTCGGCGTCCGTGGGCCGGCGGCCCAGGATCTCCCGGATGCGGGCGTACTCGTCCTCCTTGAGGCCGAGCTCGCGGAAGGGCTGCGGCTGGTCCGGCGTGGCCGCGGCGGCCGTGACGGTGTCGATCGGGATGTCGGTGACGGTGCGGGCGTCGAGCTCGGTCACGGGTACCAGCGTAAACGCCGCGGGAGACCACTTCCGCGAGCCGTCCGTCACCCGGCGCGGTAACGCGGTTCGTCCGCTTCGCGACTGGTCCACGGCACCGGCCGTTCGGCCCGGTCCCCGGGGGCCCGGATCCCGGTACCGTCGGCTCACGGGGGGTGCGGGAGGAGGCCGTCGTGTCGAAGGTCGTGCTGCGGGTCGCGCAGATCGTCGGGGTGCTGGTGCTGGCGGGGATCGCGATCAGCGTGGCCGTCGGGCTGGTGCAGTGGCTGTTGGGGATCGCGCTGATCGTCGCGATCCCGGTGGGGGCGTACTGGATCTACAAGCAGGTCAAGGCGCGCAGGCAGCCGCCGGCGCTGGCCGCGGGGGCGCCCGTGACGCTCGGCCGCGGCACCGGGGGCACCGGGAGCACCGGAAGCACCGGGAGCACCGGGAGCACCGGGAGCAGGGCGGACCGGCGCGCGGAGCTGGAGGGTCGCGCGGTGCTGGACGCCGCCGGCCGCTGCGGCTGGTGCGGCTCGGCGACGCTGCACAAGGACGAGTTCGGCTTCCCGACCACGCCGCTGAAGTACCACCGCGCCGAGATCGACGCGATGCTCTGAGGACCGCTCCCGCGCCCTGCGCTCAGCCGCCGGGCAGCTTGACCACGCTGACGAAGAAGTGGTCGATCTGCTTGATGGCCTCGATGAAGCCGTCGAAGTCCACGGGCTTGGTCACGTAGGCGTTGGCGTGCAGCTGGTAGCTGCGCAACACGTCCTCCTCGGCCTGCGAGGTGGTCAGCACGATCACCGGGATCGAGCGCAGCTGCTCGTCCGCCTTGACCTCGGCGAGCACCTCGCGGCCGTCCCGGCGCGGGAGGTTGAGGTCGAGCAGGATCAGGTCCGGCCGCGGGCTGTCCTCGTACGGCGGCTCGTTGCGCAGGTAGGCCAGGGCCGCGGCGCCGTCCGTGACGACGTCGAGCCGGTTGTGCAGGTGCTCCTCGAAGGCCTCGCGGGTCATGAGGACGTCGCCCGGGTCGTCCTCGACCAGCAGGACGTTGACGATGCGGGCGGGGTCGGTGAGGGCTTCGCTCACGAGGGCGACTCCTTGCTCGGGACCGCACCGGCGAGGGCCGGGTCGGCGGGGGGCGGTTCGGCCGGGGACACCGGCAGGGTCAGGCGGATGGTGGTGCCGGGCTCGTCGGCCGCGCCGTGGTCGACCCAGATGCGACCACCGTGGAACTCGACGATCTTCTTGGCCAGGGCCAGGCCGATGCCGGTACCGGCGTAGACCTCCCGGCCGTGCAGCCGCTGGAAGATCACGAAGATCTTGTCCGCGAACTCGGGCTCGATGCCGATGCCGTTGTCCGACACCGCCACCTCCCACTCGTCGCCGCGCTGCTCGGCCCCGATGCGGACGACCGGCGGCACGCCCTCGCGATGGAACTTCAGCCCGTTGCCGATCAGGTTCATCAGCAGCTGTTGGACGAGCGAGGGGTCGCCGGGCATCGTCGGCAGCCCCTCGTCGATCACGACCTCGCCGCCGGTCTCCTCCACCGCGGAGGCCAGCTGGGCCGTGGCGGCCCGCGCGGCCTTGCCGAGGTCGACGGGCTCGAAGCCGGTCGTCGTGCGGCCGACGCGGGAGAAGGCGAGCAGGTCGTTGATCAGCCGCTGCATGCGCTGCGCGCCGTCGACGGCGAACTCGATGTACTGGTCGGCGCGCTCGTCGAGCTTGCCGCCGTAGCGCCGTTGCAGCAGCTGGCAGAAGCTGGAGACCTTGCGCAGCGGCTCCTGCAGGTCGTGGCTGGCGACGTAGGCGAACTGCTCCAGGTCCCGGTTGGAGCGCTCGAGGTCGCGGGTGCGGTCGTCGAGCTTGGCGTTGGCCTCCTGCAGCTCGTCGACCTCGCGCTGGATGTGCGCGCGCATGGCCTCCACGTCCGCGCCGAGCTCCACCAGCTCGCGGGGGCCGCTGCCGAGGACCTGCGTGCTCACCCGGCCCTCGACGACGCGGCGGGTCTGGTCGGCCAGCCGGCGGATCGGCTTGAGGATGACCTTGCGCAGCCCGATCGAGGCCAGCAGCAGGAACACGGCCGCCACCACGGCGATGGTGAGCCCGACGACGGCCAGGAACGTGATCGCGCCGTCCAACCGCTGCCGGGCGGCCTGCCGCTCGACCTGCAGGTCCTCGACCAGGTCGGCCGAGGCGGCCCGGACCCGGTCGAACAGCAGCCGGCCCTGCTGGGCGTCCGGGGTGGGTGCACCGGCGCGCGCGGCCGCGATCGTGGGCTCGGCGTAGTCCCGGCGCCACGTGTCGGCGGCGGCCTCGATCTCCTGCAGCCCGGCGGCGAGCCCCGCGGCGGGCAGGGCCCGGTCCAGCGGCTGCAGCTCCGCGATCGCGGATGCCTCGGCAGCGCGGCCGTCGACGTACGGGGCGAGGAACTCGTCAGCGGCCAGGATCGTGAAC
The DNA here is from genome assembly GCF_039542425.1 of Pseudonocardia yuanmonensis. Classification (NCBI taxonomy): domain Bacteria; kingdom Bacillati; phylum Actinomycetota; class Actinomycetes; order Pseudonocardiales; family Pseudonocardiaceae; genus Pseudonocardia; species Pseudonocardia yuanmonensis. Next base: position 19,897 of record NZ_BAABIC010000017.1, on the reverse strand, counting down.
CCGCGGACGCCGGTCTCCTGGTCCACCAACGCCGACGACAGCTCCTGGCTCGCCGTGACGGCGGGGGCGACCTGGTCGTACAGCGCGGTGCGGGCGTCGGCGATCCGGACGACGGCCCAGGCCCCGAGCGCGAGGGCGACCAGCGACAGCAGGCCGAGGACCGTCGCGCCCACCGTGAACCAGCGGCGCAGGGACCAGCGCTGCGCGGCCTCCTCGAGGGCGGCGGGGTCCAGGTTCAACCGCGTCGAGCCCCGGCGGCGGGGCGGGGCGGGGGCGCTCACGCCTCGGCCGCGTGGTCGGACAGCAGCAACATGGCGACGTCGTCGGCGAGCGGACCGCCGTTGATCCGCTCGACGTGCTCGACGAGCCTCCCCGGAAGCTCGGACACCGGTGTGTCCCGCTCCTTCCCGAGCACCTCGATCAGACCCTCCTGCCAGAGCAGCTCGTCCGGGCGGACGCCCCGGCCCTCGATCAGTCCGTCCGTGAACAGCAGCAACGCCCACCCCGGGGGCAGCTCGAGGACCTCCGGCTCCCACTTCGCGTCCCGCAGCACCCCGAGCGGGACGCCGACCCGGGGGCGCAGCGACACCGGGTCCGGCCGCAGCGAGACGGGCGGCGGGTGCCCCGCGGCCCGGATCAGCATCCGGTCGAGGCCCTCCGGCGTCCGGTCGATCGTCAGGGTGCAGACCGTGGTGAACAGGGTCCGCTCGTGCCGCTCGCTGACCAGCACCTCCTGAAGGTTCGGCAGGACCTGCGGCTCGTCGACCCCGGCCAGCACCAGTGCGCGCCAGGACACCCGGAGCAGGGCGCCGAGCGCGGCCTCGTCCGGCCCGTGGCCGGAGACGTCCCCGATGATCGCGTGCACCGTGCCGGACGGCCCGCGCACCGCGTCGAAGAAGTCCCCGCCGATCACGGCCCTGGTGCGCCCCGAGCGGTAGAAGGAGCGGCCGCGCACGGTGCTGCCGTCGAGCAGCAGCGAGGGCAACAGGCCGCGCTCCAGGCGCACCGACTCGGCCGCGACGAGCTGCTCCTCGCGCAGCCGGACCATGCTGGCCTCGGCTCGCCGGCGCTCGACGGCGTAGCGGATCGCCCGGATGAGCACCGCGCCGTCCGCCTTGTTCTTGACCAGGTAGTCCTGCGCCCCGACGCCGACCGCGGCGATGCCGAGGTGCTCGTCGTCGAGCCCCGTGAGCACGCAGACCGCCGCCGACGGGTCCGCCTGCAGCACCTCACGGAGCCCGTCGAGCCCGGTGACCCCCGGCAGGTTCAGGTCCAGCAGCACGCAGTCCGCGGCCGGCAGCAGGTTCCGCTCGACGACGGCGCGCACCGACTCGGCCACGGTGACCCGTACGGACGGGTCGACCTCGGCGAGCAGTTCCTGCACGAGGAAGACGTCTCCCGGGTCGTCCTCGACCAGCAGGACCCGGTGGCCGGCGGCACCGGGCAGGGGTCGGGTCACGGACGGCCTCTCGGTCGGTGGAGCGGACCGCCAGCCTAATGGGCCCGGAACGATCTCAGGCTGCGGGAGCACCCGCGAGCGTGCCCAGAACCGACGTGAACAAACCCAGCCCCTGCTCGGAGGGCCCGGTGAGCAGGTCGATCGCGTGCTCGGGGTGCGGCATGAGCCCGACGACCCGGCCGCTCTCGGAGGCCACCCCCGCGATGTCGGCGACGGAGCCGTTGGGGTTGCCGCCGACGTAGCGGAACACCACGCGGCCCTCGGCCTCCAGCGCCTTCAGCGTGTCCGGCGCCGCGACGAACCGGCCCTCGGCGTTCTTCACCGGGACGAGGATCTCCTCGCCCGGGACGAAGCCGCTGGTCCAGGCGGTGTCGGCGTTCTCGACGCGGAGCTTCTGGTCCCGGCAGACGAAGTGCAGCTTCTCGTTGCGGGTCAGCGCGCCGGGCAGCAGGCCGGCCTCGCAGAGGATCTGGAAGCCGTTGCAGATGCCGAGCACGGGCAGGCCCTTGGCCGCGCCCTCGACGACCTCGCGCATGATCGGCGCCAGGCTCGCGATCGCCCCGGCGCGCAGGTAGTCGCCGTAGGAGAAGCCGCCGGGCACCACGACCGCGTCGACCCCGCGCAGGTCGTGGTCGCCGTGCCAGAGGGCGACCGGCTCGGCGCCGGCGTAGCGGACCGCACGCGAGGCGTCGACGTCGTCGAGCGTGCCGGGGAACGTGATGACCCCGATCCGCGTGCTCATACCCTCGTCACCGTCCAGTCCTCGATCACCGGGTTGGCCAGCAGGTCCGCGGCGATGCGGTGCAGGGTCTCGTCGTCGACCGAGTCGTCGACCTCGAGCTCGAAGTGCTTGCCCTGCCGCACCTCGATCCCGGCCACGCCGATCCGGGTGAGGGCCCGCGAGACAGCCTGGCCCTGCACGTCCAGGATCTCGGGCTTGGGCATCACGTCCACGACCACTCTCGCCACGCCGTCAAGCCTACGGTGAACAGGGATGACGACGCCGCCCCGCCCGGGTGAGGCTGGTGACATGCGGCTGCTGGTGCTCGGCGGGACGGTGTTCCTCTCACGCGCGGTCGCGGAGGCCGCGGTCGCCGCCGGGCACGAGGTGGTGTGCGCGGCACGCGGGCGCTCCGGGAGCGTGCCGGCGGGGGCACGGCTCGTCGAGGTGGACCGCGACGTGTCCCTCGACCCCCTGCGGGGCAGCCGCTTCGACGCCGTCGTCGACGTCGCCACGATGTCGCTGCCGTGGGTGCGCGAGGCGCTCGCCGCGATCGACGCCGGGCACTGGACCTTCGTCTCCTCGATCAACGCCTACGCCGACACGGCGACCCGCGGGCAGACCGCCGCCGCTCCCCTGCTGGCGCCGCGCACCGACGCGTCCTCCACCACGCCCGACGACCCGCAGCTCTACGGCGCGGTCAAGGTCGCGTGCGAGCAGGCGGTCCGGGCGGCGCACGACGGGCGCGCCCTGGTCGTCCGGGGCGGGCTGATGTGCGGACCGGGCGACGTCATGGACCGGTTCGGGTACTGGGCGGCCCGGTTCGCCCGCGGCGGGCGCGCCGTGGTGCCGGACGTGCCGGGACACCCCGCGCAGGTCGTCGACGTGCGCGACCTGGCGGAGTGGATCGTGCGGTCCGCCGGGCAGGGCGTGAGCGGGACCTTCGACGGCACCGCGCCCGGCACCACCCTCGCCACCCTGCTCGACGAGGTCGCCGCGGCGGTCGGGGCACCGGACCTGGAGCTCGTCGGGCGCCCGGCGGAGGAGCTGGCCGCGGCCGGGGTGGGAATCTGGGCCGGGCCGCGGTCGCTGCCGCTGTGGCTGCCGGAGTCGCACTGGGGGATGGTCGACCGGGACGTCTCCGCGACGCTCGCGGCCGGGTTCACCGCCCGCCCGCTCGCGGAGACCGCGCGGGCGGCGCTGGGGTGGGAACGCGAGCTCGGCACGGACCGGCCCCGGGTCGCGGGTCTCACCCCGGCCGAGGAGGCCGCCCTGCTGTGACCGAGCCGCAGCCGACGGGAGCGCCCCGCGCGTGACGGTCGTCGCGGACGGGAGCAGGGTGGGGGTATGCAGCTCACGCACTACGGCCACGCCTGTGTGCTGGTCGACACCGGCTCCGCGCGCCTGCTGTTCGACCCGGGCGCCTTCTCCACCGGCTTCGAGTCGCTGACCAGCCTGGACGCGATCCTGGTGACCCACCAGCACTTCGACCATCTCGACACCGACCGGCTCACCGCGCTGCTGCGGGCCAACCCGGACGCCCGGCTGATCGTCGACGCCGGCACCGCCGAGCAGCTCGACGGCCCGGCCCACGAGACCACGGCCCCGGGCGCGGTGCTCGAGGTCGCCGGCGCGCGGGTCGAGGTCGTCGGGAACGGCGACCACGCGGTGATCCACCCCGACATCCCGGTCATCCGCAACAACGGCTACCTGGTCGACGACACCCTGCTGCACCCCGGCGACGCCTACGTCCCGCTGCCCGAGGGCCGCGACCCCGTCGACACCCTGCTGCTGCCGACGGGCGCGCCGTGGCTCAAGGCCGGGGACGCCGTGGACTACCTGCGCGCCATGACCCCGCGCACCGCCGTCCCGATCCACGAGGCCGTGCTCGCCAACCCGGCGATGCACTACGGCCTGTTCACCAACCTCGCCCCCGCGCGGACCCGGGTCGCGGTCCTCGACCGCGAGAAGGCGACGTCCGTCGGATGAGCCGCCACATCCAGGTCACGTTCGACGCCCACGACCCGCGCACGCTGTCCACCTTCTGGCGGGAGGTCCTGGGCTACGTGCACCCCGGCCCGCCCGGGGTCGAGCTGCCCGAGGGTGCCGATCCGTTGGCCGCGTGGGACGACTTCCTCGCACGGATCGGCGTCCCGGAGGAGGAGCGCAACTCGCGGTCGGCGATCGAGGACCCGGACGGGCACGGCCCCCGGGTGTTCTTCCAGCAGGTGCCGGAGGACAAGGTCGCCAAGAACCGCGTGCACCTCGACGTCCGGGCGGCTCCGGGGCTGCAGGGCGACGAGCGGATGGCGGCGCTGGAGGCCGAGTGCGACCGGCTGGTGGCACTGGGGGCGGCCCGGATCAGCCGCTCCGAGCCCGCCCCGCCGATGAGCGCGGGGTTCATCGTGATGGCCGACCCCGAGGGCAACGAGTTCTGCCTCGACTGACCCGGCCGGTCCGCCCCCTTGACCTCGACCCGACTTCAGCTCCGAGGGTGGGCACGTCGACGGTCGGAGGAGGAGACGTGCTGGTCATCGAGGTGGACGAGTTCGGCGGGCCCGAGGTGCTGCGGCCGGTGGAGGTGCCGGATCCGGTCGCGGCGCCGGGCGGGGTCGTGGTCGGGACGGAGGCCGTGGGGGTGCTCACCCTCGACACGATCATCCGGCGCGGCGAGGGCGGCCCGCGGTTCGCCACCACGCTCCCCTACGTGCCCGGACGCGGGGCCGCGGGCCGGGTGCGGGCGGTGGGCGAGGGCGTGGACCCGGCCTGGCTCGGGCGGCGGGTGCTGGCCGACGTCGAGGGCGGCGCGTACGCCGAACAGCTCGCCGCGCCGCTGGCCTCCGTCCTCCCGGTCCCCGACGGGCTCGGCCCGGCCGAGGCGATGGTCATGCTGCACGACGGCGGCACCGCGCTCGCGCTCTTCGGCGACCTCGGTGTCCGGCCCGGCGAGCTCGTGCTGGTCCTGCCGGCCGCGGGCGGCGTGGGCAGCCTGCTCGTGCAGCTCGCGCGGTCCACGGGCGCGCGGGTGCTCGCGGCCGCGCGGGGCGCGGAGAAGCTCGCGCTGGCCCGCTCGCTGGGCGCCGATCTCGCCGTCGACTACGGCGAGCCCGGCTGGGCCGACGCCGTGCGCCGTCGGGTCGGGCAGGTCGACGTCGTGGTGGACGGGGTCGGCGGCGAGCTCGGCCGGACCGCGTTCGAGCTGGTCGGCGAGGGTGGCCGCTACTCCAACTACGGCGTCGCGGGCGGCCCGCCGACCGAGGTGGACCCGGAGGAGGCGCGGTCCCGGGGCGTCGACGTGCGGGGGCTGGAGCAGCTCGCCGGGTTCGGGGGCGGCCGGCGGGCCCGGCAGGAGCGGATGCTGCGCGAGGCGGTGCGGGGACGGATCCGGCCGGTCGTCGGCCGGCGCTTCCCGCTCGCGAAGGCCGCGGATGCACACACCGCGCTGCAGGACCGCGAGGTCCTCGGCAAGGCCGTGCTGGTCCCCTGACCCGCGAATCGGCACTCCCGGTACACCGAACCGCACATCCGGGACGACGGGGATGTGGGGTTCGGGCACCCGGAAGTGCCGACTCGCGCCCGGAACTACTGCTGGCCGATGTCCAGCCAGGCGTACTCGCCGATGTAGCGCTCCAGCGGCGTGGCGTCGATGTTGTCCTTCGCCCACCGGGCGGCGACCTTGTCGGCGGCCTCGGCCTCCGCCTGCGACGCCCAGGCGCTCATCGAGACGATCTTCCCCTCCTGGACGATCACCCCGTAGGCGAGGTAGCCGGGCTGAGCCTGCATGAGCGGCAGGACGCCGGCCTTCGCCTTGTCGATCATCTCCTGCTCGTCACCGGCGAACGAGTAGATGACGCAGCGGCCGTGCGGCATGGCCCTCTCCCTTCTCGCGGTCGTGCGGGAAGCCGGACAGGGTCCTCCGACGATCGTGGAAGCGCCAGGGCCTCGGGGCCTCAGGCGGTGCGGGCGGCCGGGGCGGTCGCGGACAGTGCGGCGTAGGTGGTGGGCCAGGCCCCCTCGGCGAGCACCGCGTCGACCGCCCCCAGCACCGTGCGGACCCGATCGGGCCGGCGGAGGTCCTTCGCACGCACCCCGATCCGCACGACCCCCGCCCGGCGGGCGATCCGCACGGCCTCGGCGTGCAGCAGCCGGCAGCGCCACGCCTCGGCCCGCCTGCGCTCCTCGCCGGACACCACCGCCTCCAGCCGGAAGCCGAGCGCGCGGGCCCGCAGGAGCACGTCGTCGTCGAACAGGTGCACGCCGCCCTCGTCGAGGCACATCCGGAAGCCCTGCGCGCGCACCGCCTCGACGGTGCCGGGCGAGGCGAGCCAGCGCGGCGCGGCGAACACGGCGGCGGCAAGGCCGAGCCCGGTCAACGCGCGGCGGGCGGCGGTGAGCCGAAGCCCGGCCTCGTGCCGGGGCAGGGCGGCGAACTCCCCCTTGCGCCCGACGCCGCCGCGGCGGGCCGGGTCGGGGGTGTGGTCGTAGCCGTGCAGGGCGATCGCGTCGCCCCGCTCGCCGATCCAGTCGACGAGCTCGCCGGACGGTCGGCCGTCCGGTGAGGCGGGCTGCACGAGATGGGTCAGCGGGACGCCGCGGGAGTCGAGCTCGGCGGCGAGATCACGGGCCGTGGCGAGGGCGTCGGACCGGGCGTCGGTGAGCCCGGACAGGGAGACCACCAGTCGAGCGGGCATGCCCCGAAGGGAACGCTCCGGACGTGAACGGCCGACGACCGCGGTGTGAGAACCGCGTGATGGTTCCACGACGCCCGGAGATCGGGTTCGTAGCAGCGTTATGGAACCGTACTGCGCGAGAACCCGATCATCGCCAGGGCGTGCCGGTGATCCGCTCGTAGACCTCGACGTAGCGAGCCCGGACGGCCGCGACGACCTCCGGCGGGACCTCGGGCCCCGGCTCGGTCTTGTCCCAGCCCGTGGAGAGCGCCCACTCCCGCGCGTACTGCTTGTCGAAGCTGTACTGCGGCCGGCCGGGCTCCCACTGGTCGGCCGGCCAGAACCGGGACGAGTCCGGGGTCAGCACCTCGTCGCCCAGCACGATCTCGCCGGAGGCGTCCCGGCCGAACTCGAGCTTGGTGTCGGCGAGCAGGATCCCGTTCTTCCCGGTCACCTCCGCGCCCATCCGGTAGACCTCGAGGGTGAGGTCACGGATCCGGGCCGCGGTCTCGGCGCCGACCAGGTCGACGACGTCCGCGAACGTGATCGCCTCGTCGTGCTGCCCCTGCGGCGCCTTGGACGACGGCGTGAAGATCGGCTCGGGCAGCCGGGACCCGTCCTCCAGGCCCGGCGGGAGCGCAACCCCCGAGACGGCCCCGGTGCGCCGGTAGTCCGTGAGCCCCGACCCGGTGAGATACCCGCGCGCGACGCACTCGACCGGCAGCATCTCCAGCCGCCGGCACCGCACGGCCCGCCCCGCGAACTCCTCGGGCACGTCCGTGGAGCTCAGCACGTGGTGCGGCACCAGGTCGGCGACCTTGTCGAACCACCACAGCGACAGCGCGGTGAGGATCTTCCCCTTGTCCGGGACCGGCGTCGGGAGGATGACGTCGAACACCGACAGCCGGTCCGACGCGACCAGGACGATGTCGCCCCGGTCCTCGTAGATGTCCCGGACCTTGCCCGAGTGCAGCAGCTTCACAGGATCGCTCCGGGCGTGTAGGCGGCAGCCGCGGGGTGCGCGTCGGTGATCTCCGCGATCTGCGCCACGACCGCGGCGACCTGCGCCGTCGCGGCGCCGGTGAAGGACAGCGGGTCCTTGAGCAGCCCGTCGAGCAGGCCGGTCGGCAGGCCCAGCCGCGGGTCGGTCTGCAGGCGCGCCAGCAGGTCGTTCTCCTGCTGGCCCTGCTCCCGCATCGCGAGCGCCACGCCCACCGCGTGTTCCTTGATCACCTCGTGTGCCGTCTCCCGGCCCACCCCGGCCCGCACCGCCGCCATCAGGACCTTCGTGGTGGCGAGGAAGGGCAGGTAGCGGTCCAGCTCGCGGGCGATCACCGCCGGGTAGGCGCCGAACTCGTCGAGCACGGTCAACGAGGTCTCGTACAGGCCGTCGAGGGCGAAGAAGGCGTCGGGCAGCGCGACCCGGCGGACGACGGAGCAGAACACGTCGCCCTCGTTCCACTGCGCGCCGGCCAGCTCGGCGGCCATCGACGCGGTGCCGCGCAGCACCACCTGCAGCCCGTTGATCCGCTCCGCGGACCGGGTGTTCATCTTGTGCGGCATGGCGCTCGACCCGACCTGGCCGGGCTTGAAGCCCTCGGTCGCCAGCTCCTGGCCGGCCATCAGCCGGATCGTCGTCGCGAGCGACGACGGCGCCGCGCCGAGCTGCACGAGCAGCGAGCACACGTCGTGGTCCAGCGAGCGCGGGTACACCTGCCCGACGCTGGTGAACACGCCCGCGAAGCCGAGGTGCGCGGCGACCCGCCGCTCGAGCTCCGCCAGCTTGGCCGCGTCCCCGTCGAGCAGGTCGAGCATGTCCTGTGCGGTGCCGACCGGACCCTTGATGCCGCGCAGCGGGTAGCGCGCCCGCAGCTCCTCCAGCCGCCGGTACGCGACCAGCAGCTCGTCGGCCGCCGAGGCGAAACGCTTGCCGAGCGTGGTGGCCTGCGCGGCGACGTTGTGGCTGCGGCCGGCCATGACCAGCTCGGCGTACTCCGACGCCCGGCGGGCCAGACGCGCCAGCACCGCGACCGTGCGGTCCCGGACCAGCTCCAGCGACAGCCGCATCTGCAGCTGCTCGACGTTCTCGGTCAGGTCGCGACTGGTCAGGCCCTTGTGCACCTGCTCGTGGCCGGCGAGGGCGTTGAACTCCTCGATCCGGGCCTTCACGTCGTGCCGGGTCACGCGCTCGCGCTCGGCGATCGACGCCAGGTCGACCTGCTCGACGACGCGCTCGTAGTCGGCGATCGCCTGCTCCGGCACGTCGACACCCAGATCGCCCTGCGCCTTGAGCACCGCGATCCACAGTCGGCGCTCCAGCACGATCTTGTACTCGGGCGACCAGATCTCGACCAGCTCGGGGCTCGCGTACCGAGCGGCCAGGACATTGGGAACAGCGCCGGGGATCACGTCTGACCAGGGTACGTGGCTACAGAACGCGCAGGAGCGCCGCCCGCGCGGTGGCCCTCGGATCCGGGTCGGCCTCGATCAGCGCAGACAGCACGGCCCCGTCCACGACCTCGACCACGCGCCGCAGCCCGGCGGCGTCGAGCCGGTGTCCGGCGCGGGCCAGCGCCTCGGTCAGCAGTCCGTCGAGCTCGACGCGCAGGGTGCGCATCAGCGGGGCGAGGTAGGGCCGCCGCCCGGCCCCGACGAGCTGCTCGTAGCGCAGCAGCACCGCGTCCAGCCCGCCCTTGCGGGAGTCCCGGCCCAGCAGCTGGTCGAGCACCAGCTCGAGCGGGTCGGGCTCGGCGCCGGCCTCGAGCTCGGCGCGGCCGGCCGCGAGCTCCTGCCGGCTCGTGAGCTCGACCGCGGCCGTGACCAGCTCCTCCAGCGAGTCGAAGTAGTACGTCGTGGAGGCCAGCGGGAGCCCGGCCCGCTCGGCGACCGCCCGGTGCCGGACGGCGTCGAAACCGCCCTCGCGCAGCAGATCGCCCGCGGCGGCGGCGAGCGCCTGCCTGCGGCGCTCGCCCTTCTCCGTGGTCACGCCGCCAGTCTGCCCTGCCCCGTGCGGCTCACAGCCGCGGCCCGAGCGCGTCGGCCAGCGACCGGACGCGGTCGGCGAAGGGGACGCCGCCGGAGTCCGCGGCGCCGCGGGAGGTCACCACCACGGTCCCGCCCGACGCGGTCGGCGCCTCGGCGGTGACCCAGCCGACGGCCGTGGCCGTCTGCGCGGGCGGCTCGCCGGGCGGGGTGTAGACGACGGTGAACAGGCCGGTCCGCGACCCGTCGGTCACCTCGAGGTTGACCTCGCGGCCGCCACCCGGCCGGCAGATCATCGGGGTCGGCGCCGGTGTCGCGGCGGCGAGCTCGGGCAGCGCCGCGTCGACCAGCGCCCGCAGCTGCGGATCCTGCGGGTCCACGCAGTCCGCCGTGGCCGGGCCCAGTGGCGTACCCGGCGGGGCCGACGCGGCCCGCGGTGCCGCCGCGTCCGCCGCCGACCCGGGCCCGGCCTGCTCCGGCACCGGGGCCTGCGGGGCCGGGGGCGCCGCCTCCGGGGCCGCCGCCGACGTCGCCGTCCCCTCGTCCCGGGTCAGCACGACCCCGGTCGTCACCCCGCCGGCCAGCAGGATCGCCGCGGCGGCGACGCCCCCGACGACCAGCGTCCGGCGGCGCCGCGCGAGCCGGCGCGACCCCGCCAGCACGTCCGCGTGGTCGAAGCCGGCCTCGGGCGCGTCCTGCACGGCGGCCCGGAAGGCGGCCGACAGCCGCTCGTCCTCGTTCTCCGAGCTCTCCATCCGGGTCACCTCCTCCTCCCGCTCACCCGGCGGCCCGCAGGTCGTCGAGCGCGTCGCCCAGGATCGTCCGCAGCGCCGCCAGCCCGTGCGCGGTCTGGCTCTTCACCGTGCCCGTCGAGCAGCCCAGCGCCTCCGCCGTGGCCGCGACGTCCAGCCCCTCCAGGTACCGGAGCACCAGGACCGCGCGCTGCCGCGCCGGGACCGCCCGCAGGGCGCCGACCAGCGCGGTCCGCGTCGCGACGCCGTCGGCCGTGGTGCCTCCCGCGGGCCGGTCGGGCGTGACGTCGACCGGCCGCTCCCGGCGCCAGGGCCGGCGCGACTCGTCCACGACCGCCCGGACCAGCGTCCGCCGCACCCAGGCGTCGAGCGCCTGTGGGTCGCGGATCCGGTGCCAGTGCCGGTGCAGCGCCACGAAGGCGGACTGCGCGTGGTCGTCGGCGCGGTGCCAGTCCCCGCACAGCAGTAAGGCCGTGCGGCGCACGGCGTCCCGGCGCGCGCGGAAGTACTCCGCGAACGCGCGCTCGGCGGCGTCGTCCACCGCTGCCCTCCCTCCGTCACGCTCAGGACGGTCCCGGTGACGACCACGGTTGCACCCCGGCGTGGACATCACCCGTCCGGCCCAGTGTCGTGACCTTTTCGTGACCCGACGGGACGGTACGTGGCCGGGACTGACAGAATCCCGATCCGATGAGGACCCCGACGCGATCCCGGCGCCCGGCGGCGAAGGCCGTCCCCTCGGCCTCCGCCCGGAGGGAGGCGGGCCGGCCCGAGCCGGACGCGCCGATCGACCTCCGCTCGGACACCGTCACCCGCCCGACGCGCGAGATGCGGGCGGCGATGGCCGACGCCGAGGTCGGGGACGACGTCCTCGACGGCGACCCGACGATGCGTGCGCTGGAGGAGCGGGTCGCCGGGATCCTCGGCGCGTCCGCCGCGCTGTGGACGCCGAGCGGCTCGATGGGCAACCTCATCGCGCTCATGGCCCACCTGCAGCGCGGCGACTCGTTCCTCGCGCCGCGGGGGGCCCACGTCCTCGACGCCGAGCTGGGTACCGCCGCCTGGCTGGCCGGCGGCATGCCGCAGCCGCTGGAGCACGACGCCGGCCCCGGCAAGGTCTCCGCCGGCGCGGTCCGGCGCGCCGCCGGCACCGCCGGGCCCTACTACACCCTGCGCACCCGGCTGCTCTGTCTGGAGAACACGCACAACGCCGCGGGCGGCACCGTCACCCGGCCCGAGGAGCACGCCACGGTCGCCGGCGCCGCGAAGGCCGCCGGGCTCGCCGTGCACCTCGACGGCGCGCGCCTGTGGCACGCCGCGGTCGCGCTCGGGGTGCCGCCGGGCGCGCTGACCGTCGGGTCCGACACCGTGCAGGTGTGCCTGTCGAAGGGCCTGGGGGCGCCGGTCGGGTCGGTCGTCGCCGGCTCGGTCGAGTTCGTCGAGGAGGCCCGGCGGCTGCGGAAGATGCTCGGCGGCGGGGTGCGCCAGGGCGGGGTGCTGGCCGCCGCGGGGCTGGTCGCGCTGGACCGGATCGACCGGCTGGCCGAGGACCACGCCCGCGCCGCCACGCTCGCCGCCGGCCTGCGCGAGCGCGGCTGGCGGGTGCTGGAGCCGGAGACCAACATCGTGCTGGTCACGGTGGCCGACCTGCCCGGCACGCTCGCCCGGTTCGCCGAGGCCGGGGTGCGGGCCAGCGCCATGTCCGGGAAGGTCCGGCTGATGACCCACGCCGACCTCACCGACGCGGACGTCAGCGCGGCGTTGGATCGGATCGGCCCGCTGGAGCGGGCCGTTCGGCAGCCGGCCGCTCCAACGCATCGAGCCGCGCGCTGAGCCGGCGCACCTCCTCGAGCAGCAGGTCGATCTTCCGCTCGGACTCGGCGAGCTCGCTCTCGGTGCGCTCGGCCGACGACTCGGCGGTGCGCCGCAGGTTCTCCACGAACCAGCTGGCGATGGACGCCGTGACCACGCCGAGCAGCGCGATCCCGGCCACCATCAGCGTCGCGGCGATGATCCGGCCCTCGACCGTGACGGGGTAGCGGTCGCCGTAGCCGACCGTCGAGATGGTGGTGATCGTCCACCACACCGCCTCGCCGAAGGTCGTGATCGACGCGTCGGGGGCGGTCCGCTCGGCGTCGTACACCGCGAGCGCCGCGACGAACCCGACGAGCGCGACGGTGCCGGTCACGTACACCGCCACCCGGCCGCGGAAGTCGTCCCGCAGCTGCCGGTTGAGCACGCTGATCACGGTGACCAGCCGCAGCACGCGCAGCTGGCGGAACATCGGCAGCAGCAGGATCGCCAGGTCGAGCAGGTGCGTCCCGACGAACCGCAGGCGCCGCCGGGCCAGCGCGAGCCGGATCAGGTAGTCCACACCGAACACCACCCACACCGCGGTGAGCCCGGCGTCGACGGCCGCACGGGTGCCCGGCGACAGCGAGGTGTCCAGCACCGTCCACGCGTAGCAGGCCAGGAACGCGACCGCGAGGACGGTCAGCGGCCAGTCCAGCCACCGGTTCCAGGCCGCGATGCGCGGCTCCTCGCGCTCCTCCACGTGCGCCCGGGTCATGCGGCCACTATGACCGCTTCGCCACGAAGGGCCGCAACCGCTCGAGGGCCTCGACGATGGGTTCGGTCGCGCCGGCGAAGGACAGCCGCACGTACCGGTGCCCGTCCACGGGATCGAAGTCGACGCCCGGGGCGACCGCGATCCCGGTCTCGTCGAGCAGCTCGTAGGTCAGCCGCATCGAGTCGTCCGTGAGGTGCCCGACGTCCGCGTAGACGTAGAAGGCTCCGTCGGCGGGCGCGAGCCGTTCGATGCCGAGTTCGGGCAGGCCGCGCAGCAGCAGGTCGCGGTTCACCGCGTAGCGCTGCACGTGCGAATCCGCCTCGGCGTAGGACTCCGGGGTGAAGGCGGAGACCGCGGCGTACTGCGGGAGCGCGGGCGGGCAGACGGTGAGGTTGCCCGCGAGCCGGTCCACCGCGCGGCGCAGCCGCTCGGGCACCAGCAGCCAGCCCAGCCGCCAGCCCGTCATCGAGAAGTACTTCGAGAAGGAGTTGACCACGATCGCCTCGCGCGAGGTCTCCCAGGCGCAGGCCGTCGCGGGCGAGCCGGCATAACCGATGCCGTGGTAGATCTCGTCGCTCACGAACTGGATCCCGCGCTCCTCGCAGTACCGCGCGAGCCCGGCCAGCTCCGCCGGGTCGAGCACGGTGCCCGTCGGGTTCGCCGGGCTGGCCACGATCAGGCCCTTCACCGGCTCGTCGAGCTCCTCGAGCATCGCGACCGTCGGCTGGAACCGGGTCTCCGGCCCGCACGGCAGCTCGACGACCTCGCAGCCCAGCGCCGTGAGGATGTTGCGGTAGCAGGGGTAGCCGGGACGGGCCATCGCGACGCGGTCGCCGGCGTCGAACGCGGCGAGGAAGGCGAGGAGGAAGCCGCCGGACCCGGCGGTGGTGACGACGACGTCGTCGGGCTCCACGACCAGGCCGTAGGCGTGCCCGTGGTGGCCGGCGATGCCGGCCCGCAGCTCCGGGATGCCGAGGGCGACGGTGTAGCCGAGTACCTCGGTCTCCAGCGCCGCCGCGGCGGCGGCCCGGACGGGTGCGGGCGCCGGGGTGGAGGGCTGCCCGGCCGAGAGGTTGATCAGGTCCCCGCGGGTGCGCTGCCGCTCGCCGGCGGCCGCCCAGACGTCCATGACGTGGAACGGGGCGATACCGGACCGGGCCGAGGGGCCCGCGATCCCGGGGTTCACGGAGGTCACGTCCGCGAGCCTACGAAACGGGCCCGGGACGGCGCGGTGCCGCGTGGGCACCGGACCGCGGCACGTCCGGCCGTGCCCCTGTGCCGGACGCGCGGGCGGCGCGGCGCCGGGCGGGTCTTCGGGGAACCCGCCCGGGCACCGCGGCGACCGGGCACCGGACGACGGTCAGGAGAGGGCCCGCCGCCCGGCGGCGAATCAGCTCTCGAACTGGCCCGTCAGCACCCCGACGACGTCGAAGACCTGCTTGTCGGTCGCGGCGACGGTCTCGTCGACGTACTCGAGGGCCGGCTCCAGCGGCGGGGTGCCGTAGGTGACGTTCTCGTCGAGGTAGGCGCCGACCGGGGCCAGCTCGGCCGCGGAGGCCGGGCCGGCGACCGCGAGCATCGCGGCCGGGGCGGCGACGGCCGCGAAGCCCAGCTTCGCCAGCGTCGGGTGGGTGGTGCGGGGAGCGTGCGAACCCATGGGATCTCGCTTTCGGGGATCGGATTCCTTCGGTTCGCCGGGCACGACGGTGGGCGCGGCGACGGGGGAACCCTGGCCGCCGGCCGTTCCCGTGATCAACCTGCACGAAGCGCGTTTACACGCTGTTTTCACCTCGTCAACCAGGTCCGTACGGCCCTGTTGCCTGCTCCGACCGGGCCAGTGCTGGTCACCGGACGTTCGGCAGGATTGCCGGATTCGGGACCTCGCAGATCCTCGGCCGCAACCACAGCGCAACACCACCGAAACCTCCGCCACGGAGGCGTGAAACCAAGATCACCGCGTCGGGACCGAGATCTCGCCCTTCTCCGCCCGCAGCGCGATGTCGGTGCGATGGTGCGAGCCCGCGAGGTGGATGCCCTCCACGCGCCGGTAGGCGTCGGCGCGGGCGGCCGCGAGGTCCGGCCCGGTGCCCACCACGGACAGCACGCGCCCGCCCGCCGAGACCACCGCACCGTCGTCGCGCCGCCGGGTGCCGGCGTGCAGCACGCCCTCGGCCTCCGCCCCGCTGATGACGTCGCCGAGCCGCGGCGTGCCGGGGTACCCCTCGGCGGCCACGACGACCGTGACGGCGGCGCCGTCGCTCCACTCCAGGGGAGCGTGGTCGGCGAGCGTGCCGGCCGCGACGGCGTGCAGCACGCCGGCCAGCGGGGTACGCAGCAGCGCGAGCACGACCTGGGTCTCGGGGTCGCCGAAGCGGCAGTTGAACTCGATGACCGCGGGGCCGTTCGAGGTCAGCGCCAGCCCCGCGTAGAGCAGCCCGCTGAAGGGCGTGCCGCGCTGCACCAGCTCGTCCGCGACCGGCTGGACCACGCGCTCGACCAGCTCGTCGACCAGGCCCTCGCCCGCCCACGGCAGCGGCGCGTAGGCGCCCATCCCGCCGGTGTTCGGGCCCGAGTCGCCGTCGCCTACCCGCTTGAAGTCCTGCGCGGGGACGAGCGGCACCACCGTCGTGCCGTCGACCAGGCAGAACAGGGAGGCCTCCGGACCGTCCAGGTAGGCCTCGAGCAGGACCGGGTGGCCCTCGTCGAGCAGGTGCATGGCGTGCGCCCGCGCGAGTTCCAGGTCCTCGCTGACCACGACGCCCTTGCCGGCCGCCAGCCCGTCGTCCTTCACCACGTAGGGCGGGGCGAAACCGGCCAGGGCGGCATCGAGCTTGGCGGGGTTGTCCACCACGACCGACGCGGCCGTCGGCACGCCCGCGGCGGCCATCACGTCCTTGGCGAACTGCTTGGAGCCCTCGATCCGGGCGGCCGCGGCGCCCGGGCCGAACACCGCGATGCCCGCCTCGCGCACCGCGTCGGCGACCCCGGCGACGAGCGGCACCTCCGGCCCGATCACCACGAGGTCGGCTCCCCACTCGCGGGCGAGCGCCACGACGGCGGCGCCGTCGCGCGCGTCGAGCCCGTGCTGCTCGGCCACCGCGGCGGTACCCGCGTTGCCGGGGGCACAGGCCAGCGCCGTCACCTGGGGGTCCTGCGCCAGGGCGAGGACGAGGGCGTGTTCTCGGGCTCCGCTCCCGACGACCAGTACGCGCACGGGTCACGAGCCTAGACGCCGCGCCGGACGGTCCCGCCCCGCGGCATGATCCCTCTCACTTGTCCGGGGTGGGGCGCGTCCGAGCGCCGGTAGCCTCGCGGACCGCCGCCCCTCGTTCACGTGATCGACACCCGGCGGACGAGCCCCCGACTTCCCGTTTGCGCAGGCTGGGACACGAGCGTTTCCCGGCGAAAGGACACCCTCCCCGTGCCCACCGCGCTGCTCACCGCCCCCGCGACGCACGCCCCCCTCGTCATCGCCCACCGCGGCGCCTCCGGCTACCGGCCCGAGCACACGCTCGCGGGCTACGAGCTGGCCGCGCGGATGGGCGCCGACTTCATCGAGCCCGACCTGGTCAGCACGGCCGACGGGGTGCTCGTCGCCCGGCACGAGCCGATGATCGGCGCCACCACGGACGTCGCCGCGCACCCGGAGTTCGCCGACCGCCGCACCGTCCGCACCGTCGACGGGTTCACCGTCGAGGACTGGTTCACGGACGACTTCACCCTCGCCGAGCTGCGCACCCTGCGGGCGGTCGAGCGGCTGCCGCTGCTGCGCCAGGAGAACACCGTCTACGACGGACTGTTCCCCGTCCCGACCCTGGACGAGATCCTCGTGCTGCGCGCCCGGCTCTCCGCCGAGCTCGGCCGCGAGATCGGCGTCTACCCGGAGACCAAGAGCCCGACCTACTTCGCCGGGCGCGGGCTGCCCTGCGAGCCCGCGCTCGTCGCGGCGCTGCGGGCGCACGGGCTCGACCGGGCGGACTCGCCGGTGTTCGTGCAGTCCTTCGAGACCGCCAACCTGCGGGCCCTGCACGAGCAGCTCCCGGTGCGGCTCATCCAGCTGCTCGACGACGTCGGCGCCCCCACCGACCTCGCCGCCGCCGGCGACCCGCGCACGTTCGCCGACCTCACCCGGCCCGCCGAGCTGGCCGCCATCGCCGAGTACGCCGCCGGCATCGGGCCCGCCAAGGAGCTCGTGATCCCGCCGGACGGCGAGCCGACCTCGCTGGTGGACGACGCGCACGCCGCCGGGCTGCTGGTGCACGCGTTCACGTTCCGCAACGAGAACTCGTTCCTGCCCAGCGGGATGCGCCGCACCGGGCGCGAGGCCGACCACGGCGACGTGTTCGCCGAGTACCGCGCCTTCCTCGACGCGGGCGTCGACGGCGTCTTCTCGGACTACCCCGACACCGCGGTGGCCGCGTTCAGCCTCTGAGGTGCTGCAGGATCGCCCCGGTGGTCGCCGCGGGCCGTTCCTGGTGGGGGAAGTGCCCGGTGCCGGGCAGCACGTGGTGCACGAAGGGCCCGGTGACCCAGCGGGGTGAGCGCTGCGCCGTGCGCTCCAGCAGGCAGGGATCGTCCGCGCCGTGGACCTGCAGCACGGGCACCTCGGCGGGACGGGCGACGGCGGCGGCGAATCGGCGGCCCTCCGCGCGGAACTGCGAGCGCAGCGCCCAGCGGTAGTACTCCAGGCAGCAGTGCGCCACCGTCGAGATCCGCATCGCCTCGCGGTTGCGCCGCGCGGCCTCGGCGAAGTCGGCGGTGTCCGCCCACTCTTGACCCGACCAGGCCCGCATGATCCGCTCGACCCGGGCACCGTCGTCGGTGCGCAGGGAGCGCTCGGGCCACCGCGGCAGCTGGAAGCCCAGGGCGTAGCCCGCCGTCGCCCGCAGCTGGCCGCGCGGGTCGCGCACGGCCGCGGCCCGGACCGCGAGCGGGTGCGGGGCGTCGACCACCGTGAGGGTGCGGACGAGCCGCGGGTGCAGGGCGGTGAGCGTCCAGGCGATGAGCCCGCCCCAGTCGTGCCCCACGACGTGCGCCTTCGGCTCGCCCAGCGCCCGGATCAGCCCGGCGACGTCGCCGGCGAGCGTCCACAGGTCGTAGCCGCGGGGCGGCTTGTCCGAGTCGCCGTAGCCGCGCAGGTCCACCGCCACCGCGCGGAAGCCCTCGGCCGCCAGCGACACCAGCTGGTGCCGCCAGGACCACCAGAACTCCGGGAAGCCGTGCAGCAGCACGACGAGCGGGCCCTCGCCGGCCTCGACGGTGTGCAGCCGGATCCCGTTGGCCGACACCGACCCGTGCCGCCAGGGACCCGGGACCCGGACACACGACGGCTCGGGCCGCGGACCCGCCGGACCCATCCGGTTCAGCGTCCGGCTCAGCGGGCGGTGCCGTCCAGCTGGGGTGTCCCGTTCGACTGGGCCCTGCCCCGGTGCTGCAGCACCTCGGCCGTCTCCTTGAGCGAGGAGATGGTCCGCTCGGGCTTGCGGATCTTCTTCACCCGCAGGTACCCGATCAGCGCCGCCACGCCCGCGGTGACGATCATGATGCCGAAGACGATGCCGAAGGCCGCGGCGCGGTTGAGCCAGATCGACAGCAGCTCGCCGATCGCGAAGAAGAAGAAGAACAGGCTGAACAGGGCGATGACCAGCGCGACGATGAAGAAGACGCTGCCCTGGACACCCTTCTTGACCTCGGTCGTCACCTCGGCCTTGGCCAGCTCCACCTCGGAGCGGATCAGCGTCGAGACGTGGGTGGTCACGTCGCGGACGAGGGCGCCGATCGACTGCTCGCCGGAGCCGGGTGCGGGCTCCTTCGACAGCGGGATCGAGGGCAGCACGGGCGGAACGTCCGTGCCGCTGGAGCTGGTCGGGGTGGCCACCGCGGTCCCTCCTGCGTTGTCGAGCGGGTCCGCCGCACCGGCGCGAGCCGGTCGGCGAGTGGTCATCGTGCCACGGCGACCGGCGCCGTGCCTGGGCGGATGCGCGGTCCACGGTGGTCTTCCCCGGATCGTGGACGCCGAACGGGCGATCACTCGTCGGGGCGGCCGCGCAGCCGCTTGACGGCGCCGCGGCGGGCCTTCGCGTCGAGCCGGCGCCGCTGCGAGCCCTTCGTCGGCCGCGTCGGACGGCGGGCGGGCGGATCGGGCGCGGTCGCCGCCCGCAACGCCTGGGCGAGCCGCTCCCTGGCCGCCTCCCGGTTGCGCAGCTGGCTGCGGTGCTCGCTCGCGACCACCGTCAACACCCCGTCGACCAGCCGCCCGCCGAGCCGGGTCAGGGCCCGTTCGCGCAGGTCGTCGGGCAGGCTGGGCGAGCCCGCGACGTCGAACGACAGCTCGGCCCGCGAGTCCGTGGTGTTCACGCCCTGCCCGCCGGGGCCGGAGGAGCGGGAGAACCGCCAGCGCAGCTCGCGCGCGGGCAGGACGACCCCGCGGCGCACGAGCACGCCGTCGTCGAGGTCCTCGCTCCCGTTCACGGGGTGAGCATGCCCGCTCCGCCCGCCGCACGAACGGCACTTTCGCTCACACCTGCCGAGCGAGCGGCGCTCTCGCTCACACCTACCGAGCGAACGGCGCTCTCGCTCACACCTACCGAGCGAACGGCACTCTCGCTCACACCTACTGAGCCTTTCCCACTGAGGGCTCGGGGGGACACGCCGGGCGCGGCGAGATGACCGGGAAAGACGCAGGACCTCGGTAGAAGAGCGGTCCGACCAAAGATCGCTTCCACACCGAGGTCCTGCGTGTCT